>JAFGOZ010000234.1 GCA_016926235.1 Bacteroidales bacterium
CATTGATCCACCACGGCCTCGTGCACATCCAGTTTCTTTCCCATATATTTCAGCAATCATTTTACCCATATCGCCTCCTTTAGCAAGGTAATGTCCATGTGAACGGTGATTACCAAAGATATAATCGTCATTTTTCAGTACAGCACATAAACCTGAAGCTATTGCCTCTTCTCCGGAATATAAATGAACGGGGGTTTTTATCTCTCCTTTTATTATTGGATCAACAAGGCTTTCTTCAGCAAGCCTGATACGGAGCATTGACTTGTAAAGTTTTAAAACCAATTCTTTTGATAAATCCATCTTAGCTTTATTAATAAAATATATTCAAATTCTATGATCCTGCTGCAAGTGCCGGGCACTCTCAGAGTGCAAATACCAAGAAATATAATCTAAACTTTTCGCCCGCAGAGCCTAGCGGGAACGTAGATTAAAAATACTTTTCGTATGTCGGAATCACTATTTTCATAATGAACTACCCCGCCGCAAGCAGCAGGGTATCAGAAGAGGGTTAATTGCTTTTCGCTATGAAGAACTTTGTAATCTTTTTCAACGCCTTGATCCCTAACATACTTGGAGATACTGGTTTCGTCTCCGAATTTACTAACCGTGTTCACAAAGTAACCATCGGTCCAAAATTCTCCACCCCACAGCTTCTCTTTCACCTCAGGATGCTTCTTGAAAATCTCTCTCGCAGTCAGACTCTTCACTGTCGTAATGATTTGCGTTGGACTCATCCTAGGAATGCTTTGGATCAAAAAATGGACATGGTCTTTGTCAACCCCAATCTCCAAAAAATGAATCGCATAGCGTTTCGATATTTCAAGACAGATATTTTTCAAACTCTCATCAACTGCTTTGCTGAATACAACCCGGCGATACTTCGCTGGACATACAAAATGATACAGCAGTACAGATACATTATGCGACCTGCGAATGTATTCGCTTTCGCTCATAAATTAAAGGTAAACTTTTCGCCGCAAGCGGCGGGGAACTAACCCCAAAGAGATTAGACAATATGTTATGTTGGATTTTGGGTTGCTATTACTACTATTTTAAAAGCATATCTATTTAAGAAAGAGAATTTCTTATCCAATCTGTCAATTATTATAGAGATTTTCTCTTCAGATAAGAACATTTTTAAAAGTGGTATTATAAATACAAAAATACCAAAATATTGTACATCAACTTTATCAAATCCTTGTTCAAGATACCTGATGGTTCTTGAATCAGGGATTCGCTTTATTGTACTTAATGATCGATGGCCTTTCAAATAGTGAAAATACCTGTTCAATCGATAAATGATATTATGATTGAATGAATCTATCATTATAAATGTGCCATTATTCTTCAGAACTCGTTTTACCTCATTAATTGTAGCTGTGAGATCAACATAAGATAAACTGTTAACACATGTACAACAATCAAAAGTATTATCATCAAATCTCAATTTTTTTCAGCGTCTTCTTTTGAAAAATAAATGTTTTCCAGATTTAAAGCTCTTGCGCGTAATTTTCCAAGTGTGACACTCTCTTCTGATAAATCTGTAGCAAAAGTCTTTGCTCCACACTTAGCAAGAGTTATAGAATGTGCACCATCACCACAACATATATCAAGTACAGTAGAATTTGAATTAAGAATTTTTTCTAACACTTTTTCATAGTACATGTATGGGGATCTAAGAAACACTAGTTCGGCATTCGAACCATATCTACCAAGATTAATCGAACTTATCCGAGCTAGTTTTGCACTTGATCTCCTAGTATACCTTTTATATTCAATTTGTTTATCCTTGGATATATTCATTTTCATTAACAATATGTTCTAAATGGATCAAATAATTTGTATAAATCGATTTTGCATTAAAATTCTTATGGAAACAATTTATTATATCACTCTTCTTTGAATCACTAAGTCTGCAAATTGAATTTTCGATACATTTTTTTAAACTTTCCGGATTAAAAGCACTGTAATTGGATCCATATTCATTTTCTTCAAGAAACTTACCTAGAACGCCATCTCCTAATGTACTTATGACATATAAACCTGAAGAAAAATATTCAATTGCTTTTCCCGGTATTGAATTTAAAAATGCCTGTTTAGGAATATAAGGACAAATTCCAATATGTGAAATATCCATTAAAGCCTTTATCTCAGCTGCAGACATATATCCGGGGAATTTTATATTATGTAAACCAACTGAATAAGACTTTAGCTTTTCTAATTTATCTCCGGTGCCACAGATTATAATATTAATAGGTTCACTTTTCATCAGCGAAGCAACTTGAATAACAGTTTCTAGATCAAACTGATAACCAATAGTGCCAAAAAAACATATGTTAACAGTCCCCACTGAAGAAGTTATTCCTGTGCTTTCCCAAAATCCTTTTGCTTTCAAATAGTCTTCTTCTGAAAATTGATTTTCCAGATAAGCCAACGGAAAAACATCATCTGATGAGGTTTTAAGCCTGTTGGCTTTCTTCAGACCTATATGCAAAAACTCATCTGTTATAGCTATTATTCCATCAGAATCTTGAAATACCCTATTAGTTTTTTGGAAAAGAGGAAAAAGCATAAGCTTTACTAGAGATTTAAGAAGATTTGGAACAATTTCAACAAATACCTCCGGCCACATATCGCGATAATCAATTATTACTGGGACTTTATTTTTCTTTCCATATTTAATTGAAGCCTGGCATAAACCCATTGTGGGAAATGAAGCCACAATAATATCTGGCTTTTGCTCCTTGTAAGCATATCTTTTATACTTTTTTTTAATCTGAAAGTGATCAAGAATCCTGAAAAAGGATACGTTTCTATTGTAACCTATCCCTTTCAATACTATCATTTTAAGGTTTTCATTTACATTTACAATAGTATCACCATTGAACATATGTTTTTTAGTAAAATGATTGAATGTCGATGTCCACCAGATCACCTTATGGTTACTATTTTCAGATACTAACTTAGCTAAAATACCCGTTCTGTGTAACCTAAGTTTGTTTTGCGGATGTACTATCGGCTCTCCTATCGTAATCAACCAGATAATCATGGTTTAAAATTGTAATACAGGATAGAATATTATTTTGTATTGACCCTCAATCTAATATTATTCCCTTTCTATCTTATTTAGATCATTCGTTTATGAAGTTCCGTGAAAGATTTTCCATTTTAACCATTTCCATGAAAGAATAAATTCTTCAGAATATGTAAGCTTTCTTATCCCATTATTTTTTTTCTCTAAATAAGAGAATATCTCAGAAGCGGGAACAAACCATCCATTCCTTTGTGATAAGTCATCAATGACCCTTTTGAATGATTCATTTAGAACTCCATCCACAACAAAATTATCCCCAAAGTGAGTATAAATTATACATAGACCATTTTGATTTGCTAAATTTTCAATGTTATCGCTTGATAAAAGATTCACAAAAGAAGTAACATCAGGAGCTTCGCTGGAAATAAACCAATTATTAACGTATGGAGTCCATTTCCTTTTATAGATTACATAAGGAGTAATGTTGAATAAGTTAATCTCCGGGAAGACCAAGCTTCTTATGAATTCAACCTTATTTTTACAAATGTCTCCCCAGAAATAATCAGATCTCATTTTTTCTCCCTGATAAATTCTTGAACTAACACCTCTTGGATTAAATCGAGTAGCAATTTCATAAATATAATTTAAAGGAATAATAAGCCTCTTTGATCCCCAGTATATCGATTCATTTGGTTTATGGTCATTATGTTGTACTAACACATTACATTTTCCAAAAAGGTTCTCAAAAAAATCAAATCCAGCCAAGATTTGATCTCTTGTTGATGCAGACCATGAGATTGAGTGCAGGCATATTTCAAATCCTTTTTTTCGTAATGATTTAACCCAGTTTAAATATTCAGCATCTTGTAATGTAGTTCCTTTTTCTTCATTATATAATTCAGATGAATCCCCATCTCTTACCCATACAGATTTTGTTGTCAGAATTCGTTTTGAATATAAATAATCATATACTTTTGGGACATTTTCAAGATTTGATTCATCAGTATCATCGATAATTGTAAATGCAAACGATTTGCTATTTGGCCAAAATAAAGCATTCATCTCAAATGTATTGTATTACTATTATATGAACATTACAACAAATAATCAGGGCAATGTATCACACTCATCGTTTAGAAGAACCGTTGAGTCCAGAATAGTTTTAAATAATAAAAGGGTTTCCGGTACTATTATAACTTACTATTGAACTAATTGGGATTAATTTATAGCATAAATAAAAGCGTATTTATAATAAAGAATAGTAAAATGATATCATCTTTTTTAATTCATTTTCATAAGAATAATCTGAGATTATTTTATTTCTAGCATTTGATTGCATTTTTTTTAATTTCTCTATATCAGAAAATAACTGGATCACACCATTAGCTATTGACTGAGAATCTGAAGAGTTAACAACATTACCACATTTTGAATCTTCGATTACTTTTTTAACTTCAACAAATGATTCCCCAATAACCGCAACTCCAGCATACATATATTCAAATAAACGATTTGGAATTCCAACTCTATTATTAACATTATCTTCATAAAAAACACACCCAACTTCCATTTGAACTGTTCTCATGAAATTCTCCTTATAAGGAAGCATACCTTCAAGTTCTACATGCGAATCAATGCCTAATTCTATAGCCTTTTCTTTTAATTCTTCTTTAAAACCCTCAGGTTGATATTCTCCTGCAAATATTAATCTAACTTCTGGTATTTTCCTTAGAATATAAGGAAGAGCTTCGATAGTTTGCATACAGTTTCTCATAGAAGAATTGGTACCTGATGTATATACAGTGAATGGTTTTTTACCAATATTAATATTTACATCTTCTAGTTCTAGTAAATAAGGAGCATTACGAACTACTATCATTGGAGTACTTATACTAGAAAGCAGGGATTGCATAGATTGAGAAACTGTGATAATTCCTTTAAATCTCCTTGCACAAAATCGTAAGAAATAAGTCCATAAATTAGCCATAATCATTTTCAAAAGCACCGGTAAATTTAATCTATGAAACACTTCGGCATAGTTCTCATGCATATCATATACTACTCTTCTTCCTTTAATAGATAAGATTAACATCCAAGGAAGTAGATCAGGATCGTGAAAATGGAAAATGTCGGCATTGATTTTAAGAGCTATTCTGTACGCTTCTCTGGAAGAGAAAATCCGTCGTCTCCAACCTTTTCTTTGTTTAAGCCAGTGAAATTTGATCCCTATATCAACAGGAGGAATATCTGGACTTATTGTTACTAAGTGAACTTCGATCCCATTCCTTACTAATCCAAGACATGCTTTTTTATAAATTCGAATTGAATCCCATTGATGCATACTTGTAATTTGGCAGATACTAATTTTCTTCATTTTATTGATCTCTCTCCATATGAATTTTTAATAATTCTATGATTTAAACTCAAATACTAATTGTTCTGTAAATTCAATTCTAGATTAAAGTTATACGTAGAATTTTCTTCCCAGCATTTATTCGAGCCATCTCAACTACCTTGCATAGACCAAATGCTATAAGTATTTTTCAATAATTATTCTATTTCAAATAATTTGCTAACATAAACAAAGCTCTTCTTTCTTTTTTTATTAGTAATCAACACTATAACTCGATTCCTATTAAGTATTTTTTGAAGATTTTCTCTTGTTTTTTTAGGTAAAAATATGATTGAGAAGAATCCAAAAACATATATAGTTAAAATATTATATTCCTCTTAACTTTCATAAAGTGCTATGTATTTATTAGCAAATTTGTCGCTATTGAAATGTTTAGTCACCCTTTTCCTTGCATTTATTCCAAATCTCAGTATAAGCTGTGGATTATCAATAAGTTGTTTCATACAATTTGTAAGAGCATAAATATTTCCTGCACTAAATAAAAGGCCAGTTTCATTATGAATTACTATTTCAGGAATACCTCCAACTCGGGAACCAATAACCGGACGGCCAACAGCTGCTGCTTCAAGTGCAACATTTGGCAAACCTTCTGCCATACTGGGGATAACCACAACTGCTGATGTTTGCATATATTTTTTCACTTCAGTAGAAGTCAATGATCCAATAACTTCTATTGCACAATTTCCATTTATAGGCTTATTCTTTTCAGTTAATAACATATTATTATAAGTATTGGGCCCTCCAATTAACAATTTCAATGACACATTATTAGGTTGATAATTACTAGTAAGTAAATCCCAGGCTTCAATTAAGGTAAGAATTCCTTTAAAATTCTTGCCATGTTTGGGAGAATCTTTAGGTGATATACCTCCTATAAAAAGAAAATTTATTTCTGAGTTCAAATTCTTTGGCATCACATATTTAAATTCTGTAAGATTAACTCCTCGGTAAATAGTCGCTGTTTTATTTTCCGGAAAATCTGGATAAAGATTCCTAAATTCTTCAACTAAAGATTTACTGTTTCCAACAAGGTAGTTTATATAAACCTCCCATCCTTTTACACCAGGATATTTGTTAATGAATCCCAATCGATAATTCACATCAGTACCTACAATTTGTGCAATATGTTTTTTCTTTTTCCTTTTCGCCCAATATGAGCATACGATTCCCGGTAAATCAATTCCGACAGAATGAATAACATCATATTGTGAAATGACGTCCTTAAGTATATAAAATGATAGGTATTTATAGATTCCTGTAATTAATGCGATTATTCGACCAGGTATCTTTAATGGAAGATAAGGTAAAGATATATCTGTTACAATAAAACTGTCAAAGATATATTCTAATATAATCTTTCTACCTGGTATCCATGACCTTAATCGAATGACTTTAATGCCACAAAATTCATTTAGTAGCTTTGCTGCCCTAACATTGAATGAACCACTGTTGAGATTATTAGAATCAGGAAAAGATGAGACTACAAATAGAACTTTCATAATTATCCGGAAATGACATAACTACAGTTGCAATAAATAAAGTAGAAGGAATCTGATAGCCTGCCCAACCGATATTGGTTTAATAACATCCTTTTTGAAAAAAAACGGCATATAATTAAAATTACCAACCGCTATTTTTAATAAAGAAATAACAGGATACATCCAATATTTGTATTTTAACACTGGTTTTACTGGTGAAATACCTATATATCTAGCTACCAGAAGATGACCACTAATTTGTTCAACTAATGCATGCTGCATCCAAAACCTTGGATTCATCTCAAGGACCTTATATTTTTCTTCTTCTTTTTCTTTAATAAATTCTATCTCGAAAGGGCCGCAATAATCAAAAAGCACTAATATTTGCATTGCATAGTCAGCCAAGTTCTCATTTAAATCCATATACTCAATTACATCTCCCGCTCCCCTCTTGGGAGGATGTTGTAGTACTTTCCTTGTTTGATGGAACGAGTGAAATCCTTTTTCATACCATCCACATATTGAGATATTATCTTTGCAGTCAGTACTCAACAATTCTTGAATTTCAACATTTTTTAGATCAAAACCTTTTTCCGTAAGATATTTCAGATAATTTTCGAGTTCCTTATTATTATATATATCTTTCCCCTTCGGGACAAGATTGTCATCAATAACCGTGGTATTAAATTTTACGAAAACCGGTTTATTTACCCTCTTTGCTTCAGACATACTATAGGAAACTGGTACAGGTACGTATGTCTTATCTCGAATTTCTTTTAAGAATGAACTTTTATTTGTTATTGTCTTTGGATGCAATTTCCCCATCCTAACAACAACATTTAGTTCTTCCAATTCATTCTTGTTCTCCCATAAAGCTATTTGAAATAACTCGTCAGTTAGAAACAGAAATTTAACGGTATCCTTCTTCAGTGATTTTAAAAAATCAAACAGACTGTCCGGATTCTTAATACCGTGTATTACCTTACTTTTAGGGAAGATCCGCCCTACCATATTACGACCTGAAGTACTCAGAAAATATATTGATCCTACAACATTTAAGGACTTCAAGGATCTCCACACGGAAATGGCATTAATATAATCACCCGCTATTATGTAGTATTTATCCTTCAAAATTTTTAAGCTCGTGTTTTGAAGATTCTAGAAAAACAAATATAAAAGTGACTACGAACCAATGATTAAAGCTTAAATGATACGTATACCCAAAGGACATTAAGAATGTGATGAACAAAAAATTAAAAATAAAAATGGATTCATCAATCGCTACTTGATTCTTGTATAAGCGATATACTCGTTTACCCATAAGATAATAAATACTGAAAATAATAGCAAACCCAACAATTCCGGTACAGGATAGCATCTCCATATAATATGAATGTGTTTCTTGTCCAGAAGTTGATTTAAATTGAAAATTAGCCAATCCGATTCCGAATAATGGGTGTTCCACAAATAAATCCATAGCTTCAATATATAAATACTTACGATCATCAAAGCCATGTTGGAGAATCTGTTCATTAGTTATTCTCTCAGCCATTTTACTCGATTCAAACTTTATAGATAAAGTATTCCAGAATAAAATGTATCCAAATCCAATAATCAATGACATTCCCAGAATGCTCCTAAGAACATTTCTTTGTTTAATAAGACCATAAAAAATAAATGTTCCAAGTAAGGAAGCAAATGACTTTCTAGAGCCGGTTGGTAAAAGTAACAAGAGAAATAGCATAAAAATCAAGTACCAATTATTACTAATTAACCTGTATAAAGGATTCTCCTTTGATTCAAAAATATATAGTAGGGAAATGAGTCCATATAATATTATAAATCCCAAAGCATTAGGATTAGCAGACATTCCTGTCATTCTAGCACCTACTTGTGATTCAGTCGGCGCCAACCCAAACGAAGCTCCAAAATATACAAGTAGAAAATAGATAGTAAGAAAAAATGCTAAGAATAAAAGGTTCGATCCTAATTTTAATGACAAGCTTATATTATATACAAAGAAAAGCATTACACCTAATTGCAACATTGTTTTAGCTTGTCCCCATACGCCCTCCCAGTTTGCATTAACTACAATAGATATGCAAATGGAATACAAAATAAAAGATAGATATCTTATTAAGTAAGAAGGAAATTTTAAACCTCTTGAAAATAGAAGCCAATATGGGACAAATCCAATTCCAATTATCTTATTTAGCCATCGGAAAACTGGATTAATCTCGACATATAAAGAACTTATAAAAAAAAGAATAATCAAAATGAAAAATGCAGTCCTTTTAATTGCCATTCTGATAAGAAAAAAAAATATGAATCTTACTCAATAACTTATTTCTATTCTATTATAGAAGAATTAAGCTGCTCTAAAAAATATAATATTCTTGCTTTGGCACTGTGACCCGCAACATAGTTGCCAGCTTCAAAAACCCATTTATGATTTTTTATAACAAATCTGCCTGGAGTACCATCTAAAATCATAAGATGTTCTGTACTCTGGCCAAATACAGTATGCAATTCATTTACATAAAGGCTCCCATTTTTTGTTCGGAATAGATCAACATTCATACTTCTAAATCCACCTTTTTCTGTTATATCATGAAGTAATTTGAGCATATCATCAGTTGGGCATTCCCATCCTTTAGTCAGTGATCCTGAATGTTTACCACTATTTTCGTTTCTCAATTTTTGATGTCCGAAATATGCATTTCCTATCCTTACCATCCTCCATTCCTCTAACTCCGGAATAAAATCCTGTATAAAAGCATACCCACGGGATTCGGCAAAGGGTCCTGTCCATTCAGACCTAAGTCCGGATTTGAAGCATTGATTTATCAGTTTTTTGAACTTTGCAACTGTATTGACTATGTAAACACCCTTACCAGATGCACCAATATTTGTTTTAATTACTAATGGCAATGAATGTGTCAGTAAGTGGTTAAAAGCTTCCTGCCGTTGATAGTAAATATAAGTAGGAACTGTCGGGAATCCATTTACATTTAACCAGTCATGGGTTCTAATCTTATTCTCATACAACCATATTGCAAAGTAATCAGGAAAAACAGGCTTTTTTAAAACATCAGCAATTAACCTTATCCTACTATCGTATGCAGATTTCAATGATTCATGCACACCGTTAGGCCATATTAAAAAGCCATCATAAGATTCGCTGTTAACTTTCTCCCACCAATCATTACTATAAATGTTAATTACATCAAATGACAACTTCAATTCTAATGCTGCTGTAACAAAATATTTATGATACTGATATGCATCATAAATAATTCCAAGTAAGACTGGGCTATTTGGTACCCTATTCCTGCTAATATCCCTTACACTATTTAATTCAATCCTCTGTTGAATTTTACGTTCAGTAAAATCAAAATGTCGGTGGACTATTCGGGAAACGTAAACTCGAAATCTGGATTTTCTTACCATTTAATTCAATTTATTATATTTCCTGCCCTCTCTGATCAATTTTGCTAAGTAAATAACAACATTACGCTGTGCATAATGAATTATCGCATTTCCCCAATTTATCTCCGGAAATATAGGATCTAATACTCCGATTGCTGATTTTGTATGAATGTTTGAACCGATTATGCTTTTGGTTTTTTTTAAATCATATATAAACCTTTTGCTTTTAAACCAAAAAGGTTCATTTCGCTTAATCCATTCAATAAATCTCCATCTTATGGATTTGTTCTTAAAATCATAACCATATTTACTTTTAATTCCAGCCAATTCTGGGGATAGTCTATAAATTAATCTTGATTGAAACCTGTCTGAGACTCCCTTGCTGTCAAAAGATTTGTAGGCATCTCTCAACAAGTTACCATCAAGAAAAGGAGCAACATACCTGGTAATTTTGTTGTGTGCATTAATTATGCTCGCTTCGCAATCTGGCTGTCTGATTTCACTGTAGTACCTTTGAATAAGCCATCTGTCCCATTTCCTTCCTTCAGATAATAGTCTTTTGAGAATTTTATTTTCGATGTTTCTTACTATCTCATTTCTTTGCTCTCTGGAAAACACTAATTTAAAAGACGAATAACACTCATGCATTAAAAACCATTTTTTAAAGGAAAATCGCCCCCTAGGCAGATTATAATAATTTCGATACACTTCACCACCTTTGCCATTCAAACCCAAATAAACATTTTTCAAATGATGATAATTATATTCATAAGTTCCTGTATATGAAAATGCACCTGAATTATTAGCTGTACGACCATCGAAATAATAAAACAGATCTGTCAGTAAGGCCTCAGCTGTTATTAAATTAACATTATCGGCATTCGTCGTTTCCTTGATAGAAATGTTGTCGCCTAGCATATTGGCAATTTTGATAGCTATCTCAGATTCCTTTTTGTGTACCCCTTTGGTACTATGGGTGTAGAGATATTTATTTGAATATTCCCTAATAATTGATAACAGCATCCGCGAATCAAATCCAGAGGATACTCCCAATGATATAGAATGCCCGTGAGCAAGAAAAAAAAGTTTTTCGAAATACTCATGCAATTTACTTACCTGAAAATCTATATCCTCTTTTCCCTTACTAAAATAATTAGTTAATGGATAATGATGCTTTATTAAGAGATTTTCGTTAAAATTGTCGTATGTTATGTCAATTATTCCTTCAATCAATGTGTCAGGAGCTGTTATGTAACCTGTACTAATTTTTTCAAAGAAAGCATTTCTATTTATACTAAGTGGTTTAATATGTGAAAACCATGTTGCTAAAAATGAGGTTGAAATTACTGATCTATCAGATGTACTAAATATGCGTTGAATACCAAGAGAATCATTAATTATATTAATCTTTTCATCAATGATTATAACGATTGCATAATGTCCATAGAGTTCAGTAATAGAGAACCTTTCGCAAAGAAAATCACGATATAGCTGATTTAGACTTTCTTTGAATGAATAGCTTTTATAAAAAAAAGTTCCCGTAGCAACAGCCAAATTTTTTCCTTCCCTATAAATATTATAATTGTCAGTTGAATTTATTTTTTGAAATAACCACAAATTGTATCCACTACAGTTAAAAGTTATAGTTTCTCGCAAACGCATTATAGTTTGCAACTTGACAATTATATCATAATCGAAAGTTTTTGTCTTCTTAAATAGAATTAGATTACTCATCAACAACAAAATAACAATAATTGGAAAAATTAATTTTAGTATCTATATTGAAAAAGCAATTGCGGATCGGTTGGGCTTTCTTGTGCAGCTGTTTGGTTATCCTTTGGATTGCACATTTAGAATCCTCAGGATAAAGTTTAACAAGTTTCTCAATAAGCTGTAAGCTCTCATTACTGGCTTTTGCTAGCGCATAATATAGCTAGCTTCTGGCAATATTTAGGAGTTAATATTGCTGACATATACCTATTCTCCCATCATTACAGTCGATCATCTGCCTATGAATCTTAAATTATAACAACGAGCCTATATTTATAACAGTTAAGGTCCACAAATACTTGCTCGATTTGTTGAATTAATCTCTCGCTCTCCCTTTTAAGTTATTTAACCTCCGCGGATTCTCCTTTGAGTTGTCAATGACTTTACCGTTGTTGTTCAGTAACTCTTTCTTTCAATGTGGGATTTAATTGGGATGTATTTAGAACTCCGTGAAAGTTCAGATGTTGTCTTGATCACCTTTATTACTTCAACAACAGCCTTGGTATTTTTTTAGTCTTAAGTGTTTTTCTTGATATTTACACATAAAAGAACTTTTGAAGTTTTTTAATATCTGTAAGCTCTTTTATACTATAATACTTAGTCCAATTTCAATTCCAGTTTAAGACTTTCTATTGCCATTTCTTTGTGTGATTCACATCTTAAAATATTTAGTAGAATTCGCATAGATCTTTTTGATAATAGCCTAGGAATCAGTTTTCTATATCGAAGTGATTTATAAATTCTAAATTTACAGAATTCAAAGTAAAGTAAGTAAGAATCCTTCTTTGTTTTAGTAAAAAGACTCCATTCTTTAAGTAATAACTTGTCATCACTAACAATACTACTTAATTTGTGAATTTTGTTATTAAAAGCTTGTTTCTCAGAGTCATTTAGCAATAACACACCTGGCATTCTAGTACATTGCTTATAGGGGATGATTTTAAAAGATAAATCCTTTTCACTAATTAATAATTTAACAGCATATCCGTAATTCCAATCATCATCTTTATAGTGTCCTCTATCAAAAATAAAATTACCTAAACTATAAAAAATAAATCCCCCATTATATTTTTCATAACCGCTAAAACAATGGGGATGATGTCCAATAATAATATTTGCACCTGCATCAATAAAAAAACGATATGTTTCAACCATTCTTGGACTTGGTAATGGATAATGCTGGTGTCCTCCGTGAACAATTAATATTACATAATCTGCTTTTTTCTTAGCTTCTTGAATATCGTAATATGCAGTAATCGGATTATAAGGATTTGAACCAGGCATTTCGCCTGTCGTAGTAGACCATTCATTTTCTGCCATGTTCAAAATAGCACAAATCTTGCCTTGAATTCTTTTATAAAAGATCTTACGTGCTTCTTGTAAATTAAATCCTGCCCCAACAATTGAAATTTTTTCTCTTTTACAAATCTTTATTGTCGATTTCAATCCTTCCTGCCCAAAGTCCATTATATGATTATTAGCTAAGGTAACCAAATCAAAACCCCCGTAAGCTAGAGTTTTTACAACACTTTCATCAGCCTTAATATTAAGGCCTGTTTTAAATATAGGTTTGCTTCCATTATAAATCGGACTTTCAAGATTTGTTATATTTAAATGATTTCCCTGTAATACTGAGTAAAAATCATTGAAAATTGATCTATAATTTCCCTCTTTGCTTAAATGTTCAATTCTCCCAATTGGACAAAAGTCTCCTGTTATCAGAATTTTAATCATAAAATATTTTGTTTGAAAAATTCAAGCCAAGTACCTTAATAGTATTCCAGCCACAACGAACTTAGAACCGAACCTAGATGAATATAAGAGTTGATTCTGAGATGAAAAACCCAGTTTTGATCGAATGCCATCGTCTTCTAGCCTATGCCCATCCAGATTTCGTTTTTCATGACTAAGTGATGATATCAGATTCTGAATATGATTTAGACGCTTACCGCAGACCTAAACGCTAAGGACATACTTAAAAAATCCATTACTTCGGCGATCACAGATCCTTCAAGAATTACACTTAAAAAAAATACAGGATTAAGAAATGACAGGTCAAACTGATCATTATTAATGTTATGCATAATGCTGTTGTCATAATTAATCCCTATTTCGAGCTTGAATTGACTAATTTCAAAACCTTTAAGCTAAAATCTAATTTGCTAACGATAAATCTCAACTGTATTTTTTCATTTGACCTTTCCTGAACTAATAAGTTATTAAACATAGGATTATCGTGGATGACGAGTCTGGACGAAGCATTTTCTTAAATTTTGATTAGCGGCTAAAAGGTTACATTTAAAATAGAATTAGCTCTGCTCAAAAAAGTATGATCTTGGTATTTTTGTATTGATTGATAGTATAAATTATCTGATCCATAATTGTTTAGCAATTCCTTAATGCCCGTAACAAGAAAATGAAGATTATAAGGAAAATAATCTGTCATTGGAGTTAACCATTGAGAAAAGTAATCCCTTTCCTCTGTGACCTGAATTGTATTACATGCAGGTATAGCAAAAAACAATGGATTCAGAACCTTATTACCGTCATCTTGATGAATGTTAATACATATCTTTGAATTTCTGATAAATTGTGCCAATTCGACCAGTTTCATTCTTGAATGTGTTTCAACTCCATTTTTATGCATTATCTCAAGTTTTTGGGCATTCAAATTACTTCCAATATATACTATTCTAAAACCATATATTGCTAATTTTGATGCTTCCACAAAATACTCAGCTCTAGTACGATATTGTGGTTCTTTACAATTTCCAACCATTAAGATATCAATATTTTTCTGAGAATCTGCTGGTTTAAATAATTTTGCATCATATCCCAAAGGCAACCATATTGCAAAATGATTATTTTTCAAATCCAATCCGTCCTGAACAAAAATTTTATCGGTAATATTCTTTAAACACAACTGTTCAGGTGAGCGGCTTACTGTATCTGTTGTCCATATTACTATTTTTAAATTTCCTTTTAGTTTCTGTAGTTTTGTGATTTTTGATTTGGATATCCTTTTGGGTTTTATGAATAAAAGCAAGCTATATCTTTTTCCCTCAGTGATAAGTTCTTGAATTTTCCGGTTAAACCTATGTCGCAGTATTCTATTTGCTCCAAATATTTTGATCAAAATCCTACTATATATAGTATAGCTGAACTTATGAGGTTCCATACCAAAATATTTTTCTTCAACTTCATGACCAAGATCCTTAAAACCCTCAATAATTCCACGATGAAGTTCATGCGAATATATTACTGAAATTTTCATACTAATGATCCATCTAAGACAATAATTATATCTCTAATATTTTCTTCATACACCCACCAATATATTTCCAACAATTTATTAATCCTTTCATAATCTATATTTTACTCGATTTCTGATACCAAATTTTCATCAAAGATAGCATATGGAGGCAGCACTTCCTCCGCCATTATTTATGTAAAGTATTGTGCGTTAGGGTATTTTCTTCATTTAGAATTCTTATGAGTTCTTCCGTTGCAATATTAGCGCCTGAGCTGTTCATGTGGTCGATGTTTCGGTAATCATTTTCACAGAACAAAGCTGGATCCAATGATATAAATTCAAAACTTTTGTTGATGTAATTAATCCCATCCTTATATTCAGATAGAAATTGAGTATTGAAATAATTGTCTAATTGATTTGTTGGCAACTCAAAAAATACTACTTCTGATCCTCTTTGTTTAATAATTTTCGCAACATCCAGCAAGTATTTTAGTTTAGATTTATTAAAGATGTCTTTTTTTAGTGGTAAATATAAATGTTCATAACTCGGGATATTCTCTGGGGTGAATACTTCATTACTGGGGAAAAATCCCTTATAATTCAAACGACTTTTTTCTTGGAATTTCTTTTTATTGGTAAGAATATTAACTAATCCCTTTTTAAACGACTTCTTATACATTGAAATTACCTTACCAAGCCTATTGAACTTAAACGCAACCTCTAGATTAGATTTTTCATTCTCAAGATAGCGATGAATTGGGTAAGCGTTGAAATTATCTGATTCACTGGAGAATGTCATAGGAGTTATTAACAAGAAGACCATTTTTGGTGCTAAACTGATATTATCATAGTAATCATTTATAACTAAATCATAAAATTGTACACCTGCTGTTGCTATACCAAGGTTAAAAGAGAGAATATTTAAAGAATCTAAATAATTTGTGTTAATAGAAGAATAACAATAGGAATTACCGACAAATAAAACATCTAAACTATCATATGAGGACATAGTTTGCAGTCTAATTATATTATGGTTCTCAGATGTCCACTTGTCAAGGTTGTCATATTTACTTACTAACAATACAGGGAGTACAATTATTGAAATAAATCCAATTAAAAAGACAATTAAATTTCGAATAAATAATTTCATGCTTTAACTAGAATTGAAAATAAATAAACTGCTGTGCTTTCCCACCAAACATAAATAAAGAAATGAGAATAGTGTAGTAAAAAATATAACGATAAGGACGCTTCCATTTTATTCCCAAATTAGCAATGGCATACTGCCCCCCTCTACCATTCCATTCAATAATTATAAATATGATTATCAGAATAATAGTTCTGATGGCTCTGTCCATTCCTTTAAAACTGGGAATTTGAAAAACTGAGAAAGAACAAATCTCAGAAATGAAGCTCAAAGCATGCTCAATATTTTCTGCGCGAAAGAAAATCCATGCAAATACCGTTAATGAAAATGTCAAAAAAATACCTAATAATTCTCTAAGACCTAGAAAACCTCTTCCTTTAGATACTACATCTAAATTCTTACGATTCCTGCCAGTTAACAACAGGGGCAAAAAATACAATGCATTCAAGCCTCCCCAGACTATAAAGGTCCAATTTGCACCATGCCAAAAACCACTTACAATAAATATAATAAATGTGTTTCGAACCTTCCTCAAGGTACCTCCACGACTTCCACCCAATGGGATATAAATGTAATCTCGAAACCAGGTTGAGAGTGAAATATGCCATCGCCTCCAAAACTCTGCGATATCTCTAGAAAAATATGGAAAAGCGAAATTCCTCATAAGATTAAAACCGAAGAGTCTTGCAGTTCCAATAGCAATGTCAGAATATCCCGAAAAATCACCATAAATTTGAAAAGAGAAGAATACTGCACCAATGAGCAAGGTGCTCCCATTCAAATGTTCAGAATTGTTGAAGATCTGATTTGCGAATTCCGCGCAATTGTCAGCTATAACGATCTTTTTGAATAATCCCCATAAAATCTGTCTTAGACCATCAACCGCTTTTGAGTAATCAAATTTACGCCTCATATAAAACTGAGGAAGTAGATTCGTTGCTCTTTCAATAGGCCCAGCAACTAACTGAGGAAAGAAGCTAACAAAAGCTGAGAAGGCAATATAATTCTTAGTCGGTTCAATTTTATTTCTAAACACATCAATCGTATAACTTAAAGTTTGAAATGTATAGAAACTGATCCCAACGGGTAGAAGTACATTCAATGAATTTGCTGATATTTCTCGTCCGAACAGGGAAAAAGCTTTGGTAAAGTTTTCTACGAAGAAATTGTAATATTTAAAGAATCCCAATAAACCAAGATTCACTGCAATGCTGGTGAGAAGTAGTAATCTCCTTTTCACTTGGTTCTTCTCATTTTGCATATGAAGCCCAATTAAAAAATCAGTGATAGTACTTATTAGAATAAGTGATAGAAACCTCCAATCCCACCACCCATAGAAAACGTAACTCGCTAATACAATGAATGAGTTCTGAAGATTCAGATTTCTGTTTGTAATGAACCAATAGATCAAGAATACTATTGGTAAAAACACAGCAAAATCTAAAGAATTAAACAGCATCTATTGACCAACTGATTTTTTATATCTGATAATTAAGCTTGAGTTAATACCCAAGATATCGGTATTGTGACTATTCAGTGTATAGTCGTATTTAGTAGTATAGCAGTTTAATTATAAACTGCCGGCATAGTGTTCATTGAAGATCTTAAAAATCCTTGTTTCTGAGAATCGGTTCATATTCATCTGTAATACAGCTTAAAATTAGTTATTCTTTCTAACCATACACTGTTTTAAATACGGATTAGGCTACATTTATAGTGAGGGCTACAAGATATCCTTTGGGATTTTATGAATAAAAGCAAATTCCATCTTTTACCCTCATCGATAAGTTCTTGAATTTTCCGGTTAAACTTAAATCTCAGGATTCTATGTGCACCAAATATGTCGAGCAAATGCCTGTTATATATAGTATAATTGAACTTATTAGGCTCAAGACAATAATATGTATCTATAACTTTATGACCATGATCCTTAAAACCCTCAAGAATTCCGCGATCTGCTTCATAAGAATATTTTATTGCAATATCCATCCTAAAGGGCTATTTAATTCACTAATCATCTCTTCTACAAATTCCCGTATTTAATAACGTATTTTTTTAATGAATAATAAGGCTAAAATCTGCTGCACTCCTTTGCCAATCAATAACCCCTGAGGGAAAACTTCGAGGTAAAAACCATGACTTTTAACTTGCAGAAGAATAAAAAGTGATCCTATAGCCGCACCTGTAATAAATGCTATGAATAATAATGTTAGCTTTTTTACCACATTATAAATACTATTTAATGCACTAAACGATTCAATAACAGGAACAAAGATCATCCATTGAGCAGCAAGAATGCCATCAACATATTTGGGTAATAAAAGCGGAATAATAACAGGTAATAATAAAACTCCTGTAATAGCTGTAACTAGAATTACCCCGAATTGAAAAAAAAGTGGTTTGATATTTGCATTTAGAATTTGTGATATGGATTTCCCTTCTCCAAGCATGATGGACATTCTGGGATAAATTACCTGACCGAATGCAGAGGGTATTACACCAATAGCTCCCCTAATTATATGACTTAAAGCATATAAACCAAAATTCAAAGCTCCCCCGACACTGAAAATTATATTATTTAGTATCGTAGCCCATAATGAATTAACCTGCCATACTAAAAAAATAGGGAGTCCTGTTTTCAATAATTTAATAAAATGGCTTGTTTTATATTTGAAATCCAGGTTATATGGTTTATTCCTGAACAAAAGTATAAATTCATAAAAGGCTAATATTAAACCTCTTATAATCAAACCATGAATTCCAAGCCACCAGACCAGTAAAACAGTAAGTATATTCCCCAGTCCAATAAAAATGTTTTGACGCGCCAATGAATCAAAATCCTTATTTGTACGATATAGCGCAGGCAAAAACTGTTTATTTAATAAATGCAGTCCCCCTATAAAGGTATAAGCCACGAATATAATACCTGTAAGATAATCCCCAAACAGAAGATTTTTGATACCAAAAACAAGATAAACGATAGCCGCGAGTATGCTAATAAATACTGATAAAACATATACAGAGGACGCCAATTCTCTTGAATATTCATCATTCCCCCTTCCGAGTTCATAAGGTAGCTCCCTGTTCAGTCCGTTTAAAATACCCCCATGGCCTAACAAAATATATCCTAAGTATACTCCTATTCCAGTGAATTGCCCATATAGTTCAGGATCCATCAGTCTTACTACAAGAAAACCGGATACTATCCTTATTAAATTGGATACTATCTGAGCAGATGCATATCTCATTAATACTCTGCCAAATTCTCCTGGTTTAAGAATTTTATTTATCAAGGTTATCAATAATCAGATAAATCAATATAATTCAGAAGATTGCATAAATTCAGTTTAATTTTAGATCCTTTAATTTCATAGGATCCCCCTTCTTGAGAATTGTTAAACTGCCTTATCCGGGATTTCTCTCAAATATTTCGGGTGTAAGCCAAATCCTGGTCTTTAAGATTGGCAACTTCGGTCAAACCATTAATTATGTTTTGAGCAGCCTCAATACCGGTTGCATAAAAATATTTGTCTGCAAATGCTTTCCCTGTTTTGCTCAAATCATCTAAATATTTGCTGTCAGTCATTATCCTGGATAATATGGAATGAAGTTCACCACTGGTTTCAAAGACTGGTAAAGTACTCCATTTTGCTATCAAATCAACCAAGCTAGTTTCCCCTTTTTGGGTTTTCATTAATACCACAGGTACTTTCTGATACATGGCCTCGAACCCTAATGCGCTATAATTAATGATTAAAAGATCTATTTTTGCAAACAAATCAATATTGTCTATTTCATTGGAACTTATTACCTTAATATTTTTATATTGCTGCTCCAAATGAATAAAGTTCTTTTTCTCTTGTACTGGGTGAAGTTTAATAATTAATTCAACAAAACCTTTATCAGAAACAGTCTCAATTACTGTGTTAATCATCGCGTTAAGATGTTCCTTTTTTATATTTTGGATCCCTAGGCAAATTCTTAGAACAGAATCTTTCTGTTTTTTTCTTCTTTCAAGCTCTTTAAACGTTGGAATAATTGTGGTGCCTGTCACCCTGATCTTCTCTCCAGGAACACGCTGTTTAGCCAATTGGTTTTTTTGGATTTCACCAAGACAGAATATATAATCAGCTAGTACAGGCGTAAAAACCTTAGCCTCAATCAGGCCATGGACCAGGGTAATAGTTTTTATCCCATGTTTTTTTGCAGCTAAAACCAATGGGGCTGCGAAAGGATTCCGGTCATATTCTGTAATAACTAGACGAACTTGATTCTTTTGCCTCTTAAACTGGTTATCATAAAAAGCAATAATTCTTCCCTGATGAAATAGCTGAATTCCATAATAGTATAGTTCTTTAATGTTAAAGTTTAACCTTTTTCTTTTTGTTATAAAAGCAAATAATATTACCAATATAAATCTGATAAGGTATGGCACATAATTTAAAGGTGTTATAAAGGTCTCTCTTCTTGAAACAAAGTTAGCATTTTGAAGTTGATCAATATTTTTGATGTCCAGATTACAAATTATTGTAATATCTTTATTAAAATGATCAATCAAAGGAAACATCATATTCCTATAATGATTTTTATCCGCTATCCATGTACCAATAACCCTGGTATTCATAATGAATGTTTTTCTCCTAAAGATACTTAACAATACCCATAAGACTTGCCCAAGAAGAATTCTTGTTGAAACCATTATTGATGGTTGAATCCCACGCTTCTCACCCTTCAGGAATTGAGCAGAAAGTGTTCCTCCCATAGGAATTCCTAAGAACTTAATTTTATTTATATAACGTTCTATTCGTGTGTATTTTAAGTATCCCTCGTCCATCAGTTTCTATTTTAAAGAGAATTCGGCAAAATTTCAAACAGCTAATGCCAATAATTGATCAGTTTTTTCTAGGTTAAGGGAGGTCTTTTATGGAAAATAAGAAAAAAGCAATTAATCCAGATTTCAGATTTACAATTAACCCTTGCTGACACCAGTAATCCTTCAGATTTTCACATAAAAGAGATATTATCAGGTTTGATAGTGGTCACAAGTCTTTGAACTTATTCGTTATCAATTTCCACTGGAGATACATCATTCCTGGGGTATTTCATTACTCCAGGATTTTTTTATAAATCATTTTAGAATTCATGATATGCTGTGCTATTGTTTGAATTCTGTCTGTCGAATTCAAAAAACTATCAACTTGTAAATACAGTCCTGGTTTAAATTCAGTATCTAAGGAATTATCAAACTCGTAATTTTCTACTTTTATCGTCCCTTTATTTTGAATATGAATTTGTTCCAAAGGCCTAAGAAATATTCGTCTTCTTTCAGTCATCAACTCAATCCCCCATCTTCCAGCACTTTCCCAATTGGAAATGTAACTAAAAAGTGTTCCTTTTTCAGTGATACCTGCACCTGAAAAATTAGTTTTTTTATGCCAGCTAAGTTTCCCTGTCTTACTGAATGTCATCCATTTAACAGGATACCCGGCTATGTAAAAAGCAAGATCAACAACATGAGTTGAGTTTGCAAAAAACCAATTTTCCTTCACACCAGGAAACTTATCAATAGATTCAATAACATGAGCCCACTCTGTGAATTCAAAATGCATGCTTTTCAATCCCCCGTCTTCTTTAATTAGGTCAATCGTCTTTATTACTGAACTATAAAATCTTCTGTTATAAGCAACAAACACTTTATTAATATGTGGTTTTAGATTTTCTTCATTTGCCAGGAGTTCATCAATACTTATTGCAGCTGGTTTCTCCACAAGAACTCTACAAACTCCACTTTTTAATACAGAAAGCAAAATTGTCATAAGACTTTCCGTTCCTGTAGCAATTATTATATAAGAATTCTGAGGAAATGAATTTTTTAATAGATACTCTTCAAGCCCCCCTGTAACCGGTTCAATCCCTGTAATTTCATGGAACTTTGAGGCAGAGGATTTTCCCCTGCCAATTACACGAAAGCCTTTATTCTGTGCTTTAAGTACTTTAGCATATTCAATAGCCATTTGGCCACTTCCAATAATGAATAAACTTTCTCTTGTCATGTTATAGGTAATTTTATATTAGATTTATCGCTTAATTTATTGTATTTATTAAGCAATGCTTCAACGAATTTTTTATGTGTCTCAAATGATTCTGGATAGAAAGGCAACATGCAATTACCGCTATTAAATAAATCATCAGCCAAGACTGTTGTCAATGAGCTTTGATTCTCCATGTTAATTTCGTATGTGTCTGGAACAAAATTTGAATCATGTGACATCCTTATAACTCCAGAGAAGCCAGCTTCTTGAACTACTATACGATATTCTGGATCAATAATTGAAATTGTTGTTGGGCGTAAATCTCCCATAAAGGATGATATCTGAAATACTGACTGGTCATTCAGCATACCTTTAACAGTCCCGGTAAATTCTACAAAACCTTCTCTTTTACTCTTAAGAATATCTTGATCAATCCAATTTGCATCAATATCTTTAACTGACGCACCAGATAGATATGTAAATAGATCAATAAAATGTAGTCCGTTACATCCCAGCCCCCAATTTGAGCCAGCCACCTGATATGATTTTGCAGAACCATTATTTAATATTTCTTTAATGTTTTCATAGAAAGAATACATCCTCCGGGGGTGGTTCACCCATGCCTTTATATTGTTCAATTCAAGTAATTTACGTATTCTATCATATGAATTTATTTCTTGAAATAGTACTTTTTCAAGTATCAGGAATTTTATACTATGTGAATTAATAAGTTTTGCAACTACATCTTCTCGAACATCAGAATTAGTTGCTATAATTACCAAGTCAAGATATTTAGGGAGTCTTTTCCACTCCATCACATAATGTACTATGTGTTCATTTGGAATTTCTTCTGCCCTAGATTTTGAAATTTTCAAAGACTCTTCAGAAGGATCCAGAACATAAATTGTCTGCATACTCCCATATTTCAATAATCCTTGTAAATGCCTGCTGCCAAGCTGGCCAGCACCAATTATCGCATTAATTTTCATTATTTATTTCTTTTCTGAAACTTATAATCTGCTCTGCGACAAACCAGTCAAACATGTTATCAATATCATGAGAACTCCATTCATCCATTACGTATTTGCGGACTTTTGTAAATATTTGTATAGGCTTCTTCTTCAATGCCTCAACATTAATAATGTATATCCCTCCATTATATTCCCAAACTTTAGGACATTCTTGACGTGTAACAAAATTTCCTTTTTTTGATCTTTCGAGCCAGCCATCACGGTTTTCTTCGTATAAAATATAATAAGGATTTGAACGCGTTTCTTTCACAGAGACAACCATTTCTGTCGTTGAATCAAATAACAACATCGCCTCACGGATATGATGAGCATTGCGGAAAGGAGTGGTTGCCTGCAATAAAACAAGCATATTTGGATAATACCCCATGGATTCCACCCAACTTATTGCATGTAAGAGAACTTCATTCATTCCTGCTGTATCAGAGGCAAGTTCAACAGGACGCAAAAAAGGAACTTTTACACCTGTAACTTCCACACATTTTTTAATCTCTTCATCATCGGTAGAGATCAGTATTTGATCATCGTTAAAAACCTGGCGGGCAGCTTCAATTGTATAATGAATTAGAGGCTTTCCGTCTAATGGTTTGATGTTTTTCCCCGGAACTCCTTTTGATCCGCCTCTGGCGGGTATTACAGCAAGAATCCTCTTATTCATTATTTGTCAATATGCTTGACGATTTCCTGAACTTTTTGATAATCCTCGTGTTTACCAATGTCAACCCAAAAACCAACTATTGGGTACCTGATAATTCTTTTCCCCATCTTTATGATTGATTCCATGAAATCAGTGACATCAAGATATTCAGGCACTTTCTCAATTTTAATTAACTCTCTTTTTATCAGATAGATGCCTGCATTTGAATGATATGTATATGTGGGCTTCTCACTCAGTCCCTCCACGAGTTTATCCCTCAGGTTAAGCACTGCATAAGGTATATCAACCGTATATGGGAACGTTGCAATTGACATGTCTGCTTCCTGTTGGATGAAGTCCTGGTAAAAGTCATCAAGGTCAATATTGGTAAAAAGATCCGAATTCATTACCATTACAACATCAGATTTAAAATCAGATATATTACCAACCGATCCAAAGGTCCCTAATGGTGTAGTTTCTTTAACATAATGGATGTTGATATCCCTGTCAATACCATTGCCAAGATGTTTTTCAATCAATTCACCCAGATACCTGATGGTCAGATAATAATTGCGTATTCCAAATTTTCTTAGGTGATCAATATTGTAATCAATAATGGCCTTGTTTCCTACCTTCAGAAGTGGTTTTGGGATGGTATCGGTAAGCGGTCGCAGGCGCTCACCCCGACCACCGGCCATAAGTACAGCATCCACAGGAAGAACAGTTTTTACTGTTTTGAAATCTATAACCCTTATAATCTTACCATCTTTGTCTAGCACAGGCAATAACTTCACGCCTATTCTATTAATCTCCTTTATTTTCACTGGATCCATCCCATTATCATCTAGGTAATAAAAACGGGTCTTCATAAAATCCTGGACACGATCGGATAAAGCCAATCCCCTCAAAAATCCTCGTCGTATATCCCCGTCTGTAAGTGAACCCACCATTTTTCCATCATTATCAATTACAAATAGTGTTAACGTCTCAAAATCTGGAAGATCTTCTAATCTACGGAGTGCTTCCTTAATATTATCACTAGGATGAACTATATGTATCTTCAGATCAATCATTGGATTCAAATATATTTTTTAAGATTGTTATGATTTGTTCAGCTGTATTTCCGTCACCATAGATATTACAATCTTCAGGAACATTTTTATTCTCTAGAAGTTTGACAGAATTGAATATCGCTTTGCTTTCTATTGGTGTTGGTAATATATTGGGAGTTATAATCCTTCCCTTCTGACGATCCCCTAGATTGATAACCCATTTAGGGAAAAATGCAGCTTCTGTAAAACCACTCGATGTGTTTCCAAGCATGAAAGAACAATGCCTCATGGCAGAGAGGTAACCCAATGTCCCCAGAGATTCTACTGTGTAAACACTTTGCCTTTTTGTTGAATAGTTAACAAGTTCTTCCCTTATCATTAAGCCCATGGTATCAGCATTTGGCATGGTTATCAGCAGTTGGTAAGCTGATAATTTCTCGATTGCTTTTATTATTTCCTTAATGTAGGTTTTGTTATTAATATAATCAACTGTTTCGGGATGGAAGGTAAAAAGGATGGTCGGGGCGGACATATTTATACCAAACCGATCATTGAATTCATGGACGTCCAGAAGTTTAAGTTTCTTAAGGTTGTCAATACTCAGGGAACCAACATTGTATATATGTCTATCCGCCGCGGTGATCTCCCTGATCCGATTTCGATAGACATCGGTCGATGCAAAATGAATACTGGAAAAACTGGTTATTGAGTGCCTGAAACCATTATCAATGGCTCCCAGAGTAGTTTCCCCGCCTGCAATATGAGCTACAGGAATATTGAAGGGAACTGAAGCCGCGACGGCAGCAAACATTTCGTAACGATCACCGATGGCAATAATTAGATGATAATCATTTTTTTCAAAACAAGAGGAGAATGCATGAAGTGTCCTGGACATTGCATTAGAAATATCGGATGGAGAATCCCCCTCGCTCATGGTTTCTGCTATTTCAACTATATTAAAACCATCTTGGTAGATAGCATCAACCGTATGGCCAAACTTTTGCATCATGTGTGTACCAAATACCAGGATCTCTAAATCAAAAAAGTGATCCGCGCTCATCTTCTTAAGAAGAGGGAAATAGATACTATAATCCGCTCTTGAACTTGTTAAAACTCCAACTTTTAGTCTTTCAAATTTTCCCATAGTAACATTGTGTCAGCATCGAGAGTGATCACTAATTGCTTTCCCAGTACTTTATCTATATCCATAGGAGAAATACCATTCCCCGGGCGTTTCATTACGAGGTGTTTCCTAGTAAGTATCGTACCTGCATTCAGTTTTTCATTGAGGTGAATGCTTTTTCTTGCAATCGGTATATTGGGTTTTTCTGACCTGCTGGGCTCTTTGATCCCGCTGCCGGATAACGCCAATTCAACATTACGGATAGCGCCAATCATCTGTTTCAGTTCATCTGGTTCCAATGACGCCTTATGATCAGGTCCCGGCAAATTCCTATCAAGGGTAAAGTGTTTTTCAATTACCACCGCTCCCATGGCAACGGCTGCAATAGGAATCTCTATCCCCAATGTATGATCAGAATATCCTACGCTTACCCCAAGCTCATCACGGATGGATAACATTGCTCTTAGGTTCACATCCTCCATGGGTGTAGGGTACTCGGTATTACAATGTAAAATAGTGATATCCTGTCTGGATAATCCATTGTCCAGCAGCACTTTAAAAGCCGTTCTAACCTCTTGCATATCAGCCATACCAGTACTCATAACGACAGGGCTCCCCTTTGTGGCAATAAATTCCAGGTAAGGCTTATTGGTAATTTCCCCGGATGGTATCTTGAAGAAAGGCTGACCGAGTTCATACAGGAAATCAATACTGGGAAGGTCAAAACCCGTTGAAAGAAATTCTATATTTTTTGACTGACAGTATGTTTTTAGTTCCCTGAACAAATCAAAGCTTAATTCAAGCTTTTTTACCATCTCAAATTGAGTTTCATCACTATGGCCGGTATTCTCTAACTGATATCTGGCTTTCCGGGCTTTTCTGGAGATATTTAACTCAGTTTTAAAGGTTTGGAATTTTATATAATCCGTACCAGCATCTGAGGCTGCATCAATGAGCTTCTCAGCGAGATTAATATCTCCATTATGATTTACACCTGCTTCTGCGATAATTATTACTTTATTCATACCAGAACCTGTTTTCTTCATAGTAATTTTCTTTTAATTATCCTTTGATAATTCAGGAATTACAGAACTTGGGAGATTGACAAGGGTATCTGAAATTATCTTCGATTGAACCGTTTCAAATACCTGGCAGTCTCGGAACATTGGCAATTCGTTCATTAGTTTCCATGCAGGCCGGGTCATGATCCCATGATCGTTTGTGAATTGAAGGAAGTTGTTGCGATCCTTCTCATTATTTAATAAAATACAACATAACCAGTAATTGGAATAAGAATCTTTAGGTTCAGCAACAAATTCGATATCCAGTGAGGTGAAAAAACGTCGATACTTTTCGGCAAGAGTTCGTTTTAATCCGATAAAATAATCCAGCTTTTCCAGTTGTGCCAATCCAAGTGCCGCATTGATATTCGGCATTCTGTAATTATATCCTATTGCATCATGATTGAATTCCCAGGGATGGGGTATTTTCGCCTGTGTTGTCAGATGCTTGGCTTTTCTTGCCAGTTCTTCCTCATTGAAAAGTAACATCCCGCCTCCACCGGTGGTAAGTATCTTATTGCCATTAAAACTTAAAATCCCTATCTTTGAGAATATGCCGGTATGTCTCCCTTTGTATCTGCTGCCAAGGCTTTCTGCCGCATCCTCAACAACCTCAATTCTAAATTCTGAACAGATCTTCACAATCTCATCGATCTTGCAGGGATGACCAAAAACATGTACCGGGATGCATGCTTTTATTATTTTCCCGGTTCCTCGGTTGATGCAACCCTCCTTTTTCAGCACTGCATGTTCTTTCAGGAATCGAGTAAGTGATGCGGGACTCAATCCCAATGTATCGTGATCAATATCAACAAAAACAGGTTTTGCTCCGCAGTAATTGATCGCATTCACTGTTGCGATAAAAGTCAGGGGTGTCGTAATGACTTCATCATCACTCTCAACCCCTGAAAGCATCAGAGCTATGTGGAGCGCATTGGTCCCGTTAACGCATGCAACGGCGTTACCGATCCCAATATACTTGGCAATTTCCAGTTCAAATTGATCGACATACTTTCCAACACTCGAAACAAATGTAGAATCAATACACTCTTCAATGTATCGTTTTTCATTTCCCAGGAATACAGGTGCGTGTAGAGGGATAAAATCCTTATCTTTTCGAAAAGTACTTCGAATAAATCCGGCTATCTCTGCAAATCGATCCATTAGCCTACCTATTTAACTATAAGGCGGAGTAACTAATTTCATAATTTCCATACCTATTCTTATCATCCACTGAATCAGCATAAATCCCATTCCTTAGTCCATCGATCAATTCCATAATACCATCCATGACTGAATATTCAGGAATAAAACCCAAAGTCTTCTTTACTTTTTCAAATGAAACCCGGTAGTTTCTTGGATCACCTCCATTATCTGTGTATTTTACCATTCCATTCGGAATGATCTCCAGAATAGATTCAACGATCATTTTCTTGGTACAGTTATTCACTTCTCCCCCTGCATTAAAAACTTCATAACCTACAGTAGCATTATCTGAATTCAGTACTAATTCTATTAACCTGGCAAAGTCTCTGACATGGCAGTACGGTCTCCAGGTATTCTCATCAAAAACCACGAGTTCTCTGCCAAAAAATAAGTCTCTGACAAACTCACTTACCGTAAGATCGAACCTCATCCGGGGTGAAGGGCCAAAAGCTGTAGCAAATCTTAAAATCACACCTGCATAGTTCGCATTCCCTTTTTTATCCAGCAAATATCTTTCATTACTGACCTTGGCCTTCGCATAAAGTGATAATGGATTTAATCTAAAATTCTCATCTGCCATCTCATTCTCCTTGATTGATCCGTAATTTGAACAGGTGGAAACAAATATCATTTTACTTATCTCTTTATCAGTGAAATAATCCATGCAGTGCCTTACGCCCTTTTCATTGATCAATCCGGATTCAATCGGATACTTTTTTGTGATCGGGTCTCCAACCAGGCCGGCTAGCAGAACCACATCTTCAACCCCCTTGGATGCTTCTTCCAGTAACGAGGGATTATTCATATCTCCTGATATAAGCCTGAAACCTTTTTCTCCGAGGAATGGAAGAACGGCAAACTGGTTGTTATAAGTAAAATTATCAAGTACCGTGATTCTGTAGCCACGAGCAAGAAAATGTGAGGTTAAAACAGTTCCAATGTAACCAGCTCCTCCAATTAATAGCACATTCTTCATTTTAATTAGTATTAATATCTCACAATATTATTTAAAGGTATTTTTCACCAATCTCCCTGTCTCTTATTTTTTTTGCAGGTACTCCAAAAGCGACAAGTTTATCCCCAAAATCTTTCACTACCAATGACCCTGCTCCAATAATGGTATGGTCTCCAATAGTCCTGCCATGAATTACTTTGGCTCCAAGTCCAATGGTTGAACAGAATCCCAGTCTGACATTTCCTCCTGTAGTCACCCCGGGCATGACATTCGAAAAATCCCCAACTTTTCCATCATGGTCCAGAGAGGAATTTGTTCCAATATAGCAATGATCACCAACAATTGTATCGTTGTTCAATATTACACCGGCCATTATCGCACAACCATTGCCAATCCTGGCGTTATTACCCAAAATTAGCGTAGGGTGAATAGCAGACACAAATTCAAAATCAGGAATATATCCCACAATTCTTTCAACAACTACTTTTCTTCTGTAGTTGTCTCCAATAGTTACAATTCCCCTCTTTATCCCAGTGGTATAATATATTTCAGTCAGGTCATCATCATTGCCCAAGATCTTATAGCCATGAAAGATGGTATCTTTCTTGATATTATAATCAAGGATTCCAAATATTTCATACTCATTTTGCTTCTCCAGAACATCAATTGTGTAACTGGCATAGTCTGAGGTTCCGAAGACCAGTATTCTTTCCCTTTTCATCATAGTTACTATATGTGATTGTCTTTAAGATAGCAATTTATACTTGGTTAATGAATCAGGATTATGAACAATAATAAACTGACTGGAATGAGTTCTTAAATACTATCAGTAATAATGCTTTGTATCTTATGCATATCTCTAACTGTAAGGTTTGAACCGGAGGGGAGGCAAAGTCCTTGGTTAAAAAGCCCTTGTGAAATACCGTTGAGATAGACGGGGTAACCACTGAATACCGGTTGCAGGTGCATTGGTTTCCATAGTGGTCTTGATTCAATATTGACATTTTCAAATTCTTCTTGAAGTAACTCGCGATTAATTTTAGCTTTCCGCGAATCTAAAATGATGGTTTTCAGCTATCGATTTGAGAAATACTCATCACCAGGTTCTTCAAGAAAGCTTAATCCGTCAATATTTTGAAGATGGTTCTTGTACAAGGTAAAGATCTCCCTTCTTCTTTTAGTACAATCATCGATGACTTCCATCTGGTCTCTGCCTATTCCTTCCAAAACGTTGCTCATCCGGTAGTTATAACCAATATGGCTGTGCTGGTAATGAGGTGCATTATCCCTGGCCTGGGTAGCAAGAAACCTGGCCTTTTCTACCAAATCGTTGTCATTAGAAATAAGGGATCTTCCTCCTGAAGTGGTTATGATCTTATTTCCGTTGAAAGAAAAAATCCCGATTTTTTTCAAAAGTCCCCAAATGTTTCCCCTTATACCTGCTCCCAAGTGCCTCTGCCGCATCCTCTATTACCGGTATATCATAACGGTTGGCAACCTCCATAATTGCATGCATATTTGCCGGCATCCCATACAAATGTACTACAATTATTGCCTTTACTCTGCCTCCCGAAGTTATGCCGGAGTTGAGCCTCGTGCGCTTTTTAAGGGTCTGCTCTAAAAGATCTGGATCCATATTCCATGTCTGAGGCTCACTATCGACACGCACCGGTGTGGCCCCTTGGTAAATAATTGAATCGATAGTAGCGGAGAAAGTAAATGTTTAGGCGATCACCTCATCCCTCGCTTTCACACCTAGCAGTATGAGTGCAAGGTGCAGTGCCGCAGTACCCGAGCTTAATGCAGCTGCATGATCCACCATAGTAATTAGAAAGGTCATCCTCAAATCCATCAACATCAGGCCAAGCGGAGCGATCCAATTCTGTTCGAAAGCCTGTTCAATGTATTTCATCTCCACCTCCCATATGAGCACTTGAGAGGTAGATTCTTTTTATAATCTGATCAGGCATTATCCTTAAAGTTCGCTAAACCTATATAAATCTATACTTTAGTTTGATTGAGGAGAAGGCTTGTACTTTTATAAATGCTTTATTAGAAATGAAATAAGCTATGGCTTATAAGCGAAAGCCACTAATGTATCAGTTGCGTTAATGCGTGCCAATGAGTTCGCATAAGCCTCTTTCAGTAATAAAGAGTCAATAACCGAAAGAGGTGATTTATGTCCTCCTGCCTTACCATTAGCCAGCCAATTTAGATGATTAGATAGAGGATAACGCTGAATACCTTCAATCCTTATATCTTCAAAGCCAACATATTCTAACATACTGCGCAAAGACTCTCTAGTATGAATAATTAAAAACTGACTGCATAAAGTAAATTGTTTGAAGTCATCATTTGCTAAAACAGATAGTAAAAAGTCATTTGCGTGTGTTACCTCAATAATGACTGAGCCTCTACTTTTGACTCTACTTTTAATTGCACCTAAAACCTCAAGTGGATTGGGAAGGAGTCCAAGGGTATGAAATGAAACGCAAACGTCTATAGACTCATTTTGTATTGCTTCGATATTTGTAAAGCAATTTATTCCTTCAGAATTAAGTATATCAACGTTATGTGTTTCAAGTTCAATACCAGATACCTCTTCGCAATGATTCTTAATAAGTCGCAAAAAATCACCGCGCCCACAGCCAAAATCAATAACTTTCTTTCCAGCAACATAACGCAATAATGAATCATATTGGCGTTGAGCGTCGGAGGCAAGTTCATAATCACGTTTCCCTACGTTCAGTTTAACCGTTTTATCTCTCCTATATCCTCCCTCTATGTACATCTCATCGCCAACATAATAATCATCAATATAGATAACACCACTTACGTTATCTTTCCAAACCTTCAAATTATCAACATCTCTCGTTTTATTGTTAAATAGAAATCGAGTTTTAACAGATGTTAACCCAAGTTTCTTTAATGTATTAAATATGTTTGTTTTCATAAGTAAGATTTATAACAATTCCATGACATTCAGTTTTTCCTATAAAGACCTTAATATATCAGAGTGCTCTATTCTGGGAATCTCCAATTCTGAATTATAACCTAAGTTAAGATTACTTCTGAAACCCATTCTAATTCCAAGACCTTTCAGAATGCTTAATGTTTCATTATTATAGGAATTATTAGGATGGCTCATGCAAACCACATCATCATTAATAATATCTTCAATTATCTCTTTGTTTAATTTATAGTTTTCATATTGAAATTTTGTATTTCTATTGCCCATGTCCGTAGGGTGAGTATGACTATGTAAACCGATCAAATGACCTGTATTATGTAGCTCAGTTATTGCACTTTTATCCATCCATATCATTTTATGTAATTCATCATTTTTCATAAATGTTGATTTATTAATCATTGAATTCATTATTTTAAAATACTTTTTCTCGCTAAGGATTTTATCTCTTATGTATCTAAATATTCTATCTTCATCAGAATAACAGGGAAAATCGCTTAGATAACATATTGCGTCATGTAACTCCACTCTGCTTTTTATGTCTTCATAATATTCAGAAGACTGTACTTCATTCAAAAATGAATAATAGAAATCATTGAAATCTTTAAATCTGGTAGATCTAAAATATCTATATAAATTTAATTCTTCAAAAGTCCCGTCAAAGGGACTTGTATTAATAAACCAGAATGCTTTTAATTTAAATTCCTTTAAAACGGGAAGGGCTATATCAATTTGACAGCGAAGATTCTCATCAAAGGTAATACAAACATCATAATCACGTAGTTTCCCGGAGATAAATCTATCATAAAAATCATCTGCAGATAATAAATTACATTTTTTGCCAACAGATTTAATCTCTAATCTAAAAGTTTCTGAATCAATAGATCCCTGTCCGATAGGGTGGGAATCATTATGAAAATAATGATACATTATTCCATGAGGCCTATTGTAGTCATACATTTATTTAATGAATTGCAGGTAATTGTTATTAAAAATTTTAATACTTGTTATTGAAATTTCCACTAAACAACATAGTTATCAGTCTTATACTGGTTAAGGTTTTCAGAAAACCATTCTATTGTTTCCTTAAGTCCTTTTTGTAAATCGTATTGGGGTGTATAGGATAAATCCCTCTGTGTTGCCAGTATATCTTCTTCAAGACTTGCCACTGCCCCTGCTTGATTTCTGATCCGGCTTTCATCCGAAACAATGTTTCGACCTTCGCTATCGATTAGTGCAAAAATAATTTCAGCCAGATCTTTAATGGATGTGTTAACACCTGTTCCCCAGGTATACACTTTCCCTTGTATCTCTGCTTTTTCTTCAAGTAACATTAATGCATTGATGGTATCCGAAACATAATTAAAGTCCATCTTCGGTTCCAGGGCTCCCAGGCGTACATCCTTACCAACCAGTGCCTGGGAAATAATCGTCGGAATAACCGCTCTCGCTGACTGTCGTGGCCCGTAATTATTTAATAATCTCATTACACTTACAGGAAGATCCAAGGCTTGGTGAAATCCAAGTCCAATTTTCTCCATCGCGGCTTTGCTCATGATATAAGGAGATGATATAGGACGTTTTTCACTTGCTCCGGCTGAGGAGGCCAGTATGACATGTCTTACACCCGACGATCTTGCAGCCTGTAGAATATTGAATGTCCCACCTGTGTTTACCATGAAAACGTGCCGAGGATTGGTGAAAGAATATGGTATCCCGGGCAAGGCTGCCAAATGATATATAATTTCAACTTCTTGTGTGGCTTTAATTATTGAGGACTCATCCAGAATGTCACCTGAAATAATCTTGATGCTCGAAAGGATATCATTGTTCAGACCCTCCAGAAGCCCGAAGGAGTTGACTGAGTTATAGCGGATAAATGCACTGACCCTGCTCCCTGAGAGTACCAGTTTTTCGCAAAGGTGACTTCCAATGAAACCCGCAGCTCCGGTAACCAGAACTCTTTTCCCATTCCAGAATCCCAACCTTTCATTTTCAACATTTTTGCTCATTTACACGCATATAAGATTCATATGAGGATAGTCGAACTAATTTGTTGATAATGTAATTACTTCTGTATCAAAAAAACCATATTTATCGTTTGAAGCAATACCAATTTTTCTAATCTGATCGTACTTGAAAGTATGTTCATCAAACGTGTAAGACCATTTTTGGTTTGGTACCTGAAAATCAAAATTATCTGTAAAATAATTACCATCTCTTGTTTCAATGGCAAGAAATGGCTGCGGTCCAAATATTGGCCTGTTTACGGATACCTCCAAAATGTGATTCCCGATATCAGAGTTTTCGGTAAGATTTATTTCAAATAGTTTACTTTCAGGTTTCTCATAGCTGCCGAAAATTACATTATTGAAAGCCTCTATTGCTTCTGCATATTTATATTGAACATCAGGGAATTCCGGTGTTACTTTTTTCAATAATTCTCTAACATAATCAATATCAGTGCTCATTTCACGAAAATCATGATTTGTGAATGCCATTAAGGTATTCCCATTATTCCTGGCATGTAAAAAAGCTCTTCTTACCTCGGATTCATTAATATTTTTATAACGTGTACCTACGTTAAGGCACCGGGCAATATAACGTCTGCAGTTTCCAGGTATTTGATAATCATCGTGGTGGGGTCGATAAATTGACCAGTCGTCGGGGGCCCTTCTCCAGTCACCAAATCTTCCTCCGGTAATATCCAATTGTCCGTCGTCGACAGCAACAGCCTGGTTTGACAGGTCAAAAGGAATCCATTGTTCCAGCAACCAGTGACTATCGGATCGCTCCATTTGAAATCCGGCCCGGTTTACTGAGGGGAACCAGTTTCTATCAATAACACGGCGGGATAAAATTTTGAAGAATTTATCATCCCTCAACCAGGTATTCGCATTCAGATTAGCTATATACCTATGATTGGTAGGATGGAAGTGCCAGTGAATTGCGTCGGGTGCATTAGTCCTCTGGATAAACTCAGCATAATAGTCAAAAATATTATGTATTCCAATGTCCCTTCTGCGCGGATTATCTTCATATCCGATATGGTCAACACAATGCCAATTATAGATCCAGCCACCACCGAAGCTGTCTGGCAGAACATTCCGATACTTAAGGCTTCCTATACGTTCAAGCATGTTACCGAGCTTGCCATAATCATCAATGTATTCAATTAAATGAGGGTCCAATACTCTTGCAACCTGTTTCTCCATTCCTCCAAGATCTATCTCACAATTTTGAAGTTTGCTCAAGTTTTCAGGATTAGGTTCAATTTTCAATCCAAATATTTTTTGAATACGCTCGAAAGTGGCAGACAGGCTTTCGTATAAAGGGCCTTCAGTATCCACAGAATGAACTATATAAACTATCTTTTCTTTCTGTTTCATTCTTTTAATGCTTTCCTGCCCATTTATTAGGCTCTAAATGATGTCTATATTGTGTATATTCCTTTCTTGTACAAATGAAGGTTTTTTGCCAACCAGTTTATGGTCATTTCAAGACCTTTTTTATAACTGTATTCAGGTTTCCAACCGGTTCTTTCATTTAGCCTGGCATAGTTGGCCCTTAAGGCCTCTACCTCACTGGTGCCTGGCCTAATCCGTGTCTCATCGGTAATAATCTGTAATTCCTTTTTATGAAGTATCTCCGAAACAGCCTCTATGATTTCCCTGACGGAAATATTACAATTGCTCCCTATATTAAATACCTCTCCGGATTCTTTCAGCAAGGCAACTTTTGTGAGTGCTTCGACCGTATCCAGGACAAAAGTAAAATCACGTTTCGGGTGCAGCGAACCGATCTTAACTACATCCCCGTTTAACATTTGAGAAATGATCGTAGGAGTCACAGCACGAGCCGATTGCCTGGGTCCGTAGTTATTAAACAAGCGCACAATGGTAATCGGCATTTCATAGGCATGAACAAAACCCCAAGCCAGGTTTTCCATGGCTGCTTTACAGGCAGCATATGGTGATTTGGGTATCTGGGGATGTTTCTCGTCTATTGGTAGGTACTGACTGTCACCATATGTCTCAGCTGTTGAGACGAGAATAATCTTACCAGGTGTCAAGTCTCTGGAAGCATTCAAAAGATTGAGTGACCCCAGTGTATTGTTATCAAATATGTCACGAGGGTACATAAAGGAATATGGTATACCCGGAACTGCCGCTAAATGATAAACGATATCCTGATCTTTCATCTGTTCCCTGAACGTACTCTCATCCCTTATGTCTCCAAATACGACTTTGATCTTATCCTTTATCTCCGAAGGTGTATCCTCAAGAAAGCCGTGTGAACCTTTTGAATTGTATCGAATCAGAGCTGTCACTTCAGCTCCTTTCATCACTAGTCTTTCACACAGGTGGCTTCCGATGAATCCGCCTGCACCCGTTACAAAAATCTTTTTATTTTGCATTTTTGTTTTAAATTTTTTGCTTTTTGATATTTATTTTTTGTCGTCCCACGGATATGTGTACGAGAAAGGTAGATTTTATTTATTTTTAGTGGCTTTAATTATTAATGATTAGATCCTGTCCGCTGATCTTACCCCTATGAGCAGGGATATGCTTGATCGTGATTTATTCATTAATTCTAAAATCAATGAAGCTGATCAGGGTGTATTTTTTGTACTTAAGTAGTCTTTATTGTTTTCCTTTTACTCTTGTACTCATACTTGTACTTGTAAGCGTATCGATAACTGCTCCCTTTTAACTTTATGTCGTTTACCAGGAGGCTTAGACCGTGTATCCCAGTAATCTGGATTTCAGATAGGGTAGAACTAAGCGCATTTTTTTTTGTATGGCTATGCCGTACAATCAACAATACAGCGTCAGCGATTTTAATTATAGGGTAAATATCTGATACTACTCCAATGGGTGGGCTGTCAACTATAATGAAATCAAATTGCTCTCTCATAGAATTCAGGAAGACAGTAGATTTTTCAAGGCTGGTCAGTTCACCGGGATTGGGTGGTACAGGTCCGGAAGGGATAACATATAGATTGCTATAATCTGTCTTGTGAATGATTTCATTCAATTTGCATTTTCCTATTAGGAAATTGGTTAATCCTGTTGCACCATTCAATTCGAAACTACTGGAGAGAGTAGGTCTTCTTAGGTCGAATCCGACCAGAAGTGTTCTCTTCCCTGCCAGGCTGTATGCGGATGCCAGATTGATTGCAGCAAATGTCTTTCCCTCTCCGGGCATGGATGAGGAGATCAATATTAATGGACATTGCACCTCCTTGGTAAAGAATTCCATACGAGTTCGCAGACTTCGAAATGCCTCTGAAATTCTGGAATCTGGTTCATTTAATACAACGGTATTATAGCTTAACCTGCTATGGGGCAATTGAGCCACAACAGGCACCTGGCTGAACATATTAATATCTTCTTCACTGGTAACCTGATTTTTTATCATATCTCTAAGAATGATGAGTAGTGTTAATATCGTAAGAGCCAGTCCAAATGCTATAACAATAGTTTTTAACCTGTTTGGAGAAACAATACCCATTGATCTGGCCGGATCAACCAACTCATGATCCGGTTGGTTGGATGCCTTCCGTATTTGTGCTTCCGCTCTGCTCTGCAGTAAAAATGTATATAAAACATTATTTAAATTGAACTTTCTTTCAAACCCTAAAAGCTGCCTTTCTTTTTCAGGTAGTCTTGAAGCCTGACTGTTCATTCTGTTGATCTGTTGAGCATTTTCATCAAGTGCCATCTGATTGGCAAGCTTTATTCCATTGAGGGTCTCCTTAATGCTTTGTTTTGTATTCCTGATTCTCATCTCCAGTTGTCCTTGCAGGGGATTACGTTCACCGACCCCACTACTGAAATATTCAGCCTGTAAGCCGGCAAGTTCCTGCATGAGATTGGCAAGCAAGGGATCATTAATCCCCATTGAAGCCGGTGCAATTGGGGCTTCCCTGTTACTCTCCCTCGATAGATATTCGTCGAGATACTCATAATAATCACGTTCAAGGCTTAATCTTGCTTTTTCGTTCTCAAGTGCAACTGCCTGGTCGATAATTTGCTGGGCCTGTGCTGATATATCCATGATCATATTTCTTGACCTGAATTCCTGAAGTTGAGTTTCGGTAATTGACAAAGAATCTAAAACACTATTTAGCTGTGCCTCAATGAACTCAATTGTCCGTTTGGCTTCCTCGTTTTTTTTCTCCAGATTCTCATTAATGAAAACCTCGGTAAGTTTATCAAGGAAGATTAAATCCTTGGTAAGATTTGTCCCTTCAATCGATAGACTTACGATGGTACCCTCTCTCGTGGCTCTTCCAACCTGTATCCTGCTACGATATTTACCGGTTAATCTTTCATTATCATAGAATTGCAGATAGATTTTTTTTCCCGAATTGTATATATTCTCGAGCTCGGGTTGGGGATAAATAATAAATGAACCGTTAGCATAATTGATCTTTTGACCAAATGATAATATGGTATCTAATTGGGGATTTGATTTGGATGTGACGGTTAAATGAAAAACATCACCATAAGAATGCTCAAATAGGAATTCAACATTGTAAGGCAATCCTTCCGGTCCAGGTTCTATTCTTAGCGGATTTAAAGGAAAATATGAAGCCTGACTTAACAATCCTTTTCGGTAAACGTCTATTTCAAATGGTAATTCTTCAACTGTTTTGCGTATCAGTGAATATGAAGACAGAACTATGAGCTGGTTTTCAAGATTTTGGGAGCCCGGACTAACTCCAAAACCTTCAACAAGATCTATTCCAGTGTCAGATTTACCCTCTTGAATGAGAATTGTTGCACTGACTTTGTGAGTGGGGATTGTATATTCCATATAAAAATAAGCAGCTGCGCCTGCTATGACGATAGCAATCAGGTAATAATACCAATTCCTCCATATCATTAATAGCAACCTTCGAATATTGATCGTATCCGATTGCCCGGGTTGATTTGTTCTGCTCGTCGTACCAGTTTTCTGAACCATTGTTATTTATTGTGGGTTTTGAAGAATTAATTGATTCTGTATCACCAAAAATAGTGCAATCGCAGTGGAGATTGTGGAGATCGTTGTTGTAATCAGAGTGATTGTCGGTTGATTCCTCCTGAAGAGACTTCCTTTTATTGGCTTCGCGTAAATAATATCATTGGGCATTACATAATAGAATTCTGAATCAACAATATTTTTATCTGTTAAGTCAAATTGTTTTATAATAGATCCCTCTGGAGTCTGACGAATTATACTTAATTCGCGCCTATTGCTTATTTCTGCCATATCTCCTGCCATGGCAAGTGCCTGAAAAATATTTAATCTTTCTTTGTATATGGGGTACATCCCGGGTGAATTCACTTCTCCGAGTATACTGACATAATTATTCACAAGCCTGACTGTAACTGATGCATCTGTTACATAATCAATGAGAGAAGCCTCAACAGCACTTCTGGCCTCAGAAAGTGTTTTACCCGCCACTTCAACAGCACCAATATATGGCAAATCAACAGTTCCGTCCAGTTTTACAGGATAGGATAACAGATTTGCAGTGCTCTCCTCTACTCTAGTTGTAGTAACACCACCCGGCATTGGATTAAATATAGCTGACAGGTTCGGGTCAGGGGTTGAAACCCGAACATATAGATTATCGTTTGGCTGGATCTTGTATTCCACAGGTGGCACAAATTCAGTTGAATATTCACTCTGCCGGAACTCTTGGAGATATGATGTTTTTTTTGTAGTAACACATGAGTTTAAAAATACGGATCCAACTAGAAGGATAGAGAACCACAATGAACCAGGTATGAATTTAATCCGGGGAACGTAATGTTTCATAGTAACTTGATTAAAATACAAATTTACATAACCTTTGATTATGAGACCGGAAAAACTTGAATTATTCCTATCCTGACACAGCTTCGCCTCCTCAGTCCCATTCTGAGTAGTCTGATTTTATAACCGTTTACTTTAAATGTGTCCTGGTGAAACTCTGAACTGAAATATTTCCAATCACAAAGACTCTTAATCTGTCAACCGTTTAACAGGACGGGCAATTACAAACCTAAATTTATACATTAATACGAGAGAATAAATAAGAAGGATTACTGATTTGATGAATTATAACCCAATTGATTCGGATTCATAAAAATTGATGAAATAGAGGGCATTTAATGTACGAAACCACCGGATTTACTTACAAAATATGAGC
>JAFGOZ010000235.1 GCA_016926235.1 Bacteroidales bacterium
AATGAGACCAGGGCAAAACCGTTTCAATGGACTTATACGGGTGAACCCTTAACGATTAGTTAACGAATTAATGAATTGCTACACTAGATATCAAACCGGACCTTTTTTATCGATGGCGCAGAGAGGCCAAGAAGGCCCAGGCAGGAGCTTTCCCCGGGCATGGTTATCCAAAGCTGAATGAAGAGAAGAAGAAAATAGCCAGGCTGGAGAAAGAGCTCAGAGAGACCAAGTTGGAGAGGGATATATTAAAAAAGCAGCGAGCATTTTCTCCAAGAGCGATTGCAAATATTCCAATTCATAAAGGATCATTGCACCGTATTTCCCATTGAGAAGATGTGTAAAGCGCTCAGAGTAAGCAGGAGTGCATATTACAGTTGGCTGAACCAGAAACCAACAGATAGAGAGCTGGAAAATCATAGGCTTACCCAAATGATCCGAAGTATTTACCTCAAAAGCAGAAGGACTTATGGGAGCCCTCGGATCCATCTGAAAATGAAACAGCTGGGCTTTAGGGTCTCTAAGAACTGTGTGTCAGCCATCATGAGGAAAGAAGGTTTGAGAAGCGTGGTCGGGAAGAAGTCCGTTGTGACCACTAATTCCAAGCATGATTACCCGGTTGTAGGGAACATGCTCAATCAGAACTTCATGATCAGCGGCCACGGTCAGGTGTGGGTCTCATATATCACTTGCAGAAGGACTCCACAAGGCTGGTTATACCTAACGGTCATTATTGACCTCTGGGATCGAAAGGTGGTTGGATGGTCATTGAGCCGATCCTTGAAGGCTGTTGACACGGTGATCCTCGCCTGGATCATGGCCGCCAAGAACCGGCCCATTACCCAGGAATTGATCTTCCACTCCGACAGGGGTATCCATTATGCCTGCAATGAGTTCAGAAAGTTGCTGGAGAGTTACAGCCTTGTAAAACGAAGTATGAACAGAAAAGGCAATTGCTATGACAATGACGTTGCAGAAAGCTTCTTTAGAAACCTGAAGATGGAGTGGGGCTATCAGAAGAAATATCGTTCCAGGATGCAGGCTGAGTTGTCGGTCTTCGAGTATATTGAATCCTGGTACAACACTGAAAGGATCCATGCAACACTTGAAATGTCAATAAGGGATTTTAATGAAATAAATATTAACCAAAAATTAGTTGCTTAACTTACTATCCGACAAAGGGTGGAAGGACCAGATTCATATTTAGAATGAGTGAAAAAGTATCAGTTGGTAGTATTCTTGTAGGCATTTATATATTTAGCGTACCAGTATTTTCCTATTCAGGGGAGCTTGGGTTAAACTTAGTTCCTCAGATTATTGGAACAACATTAGTGATTTATGCTATCTACTATATTATTATTAGCGGTTCTGTGATTAAAAATACACCTATAATATTTTATTTACTTTTTGCTATCTGGAGTATAATTTCATTTGCATTTTCAGATTATCCGAATAATACAGATACTCTCGTAACACTTCTAAAAGTATCTATTATTACAATTAGTACAGCAGTTTTAATAAAAACACGAAAAGATTTCGTTATTAGCATGTCGCTTTTCTTTCTATCAATTTTTATTACTTTCTGGCTAAATTATGAAGATATCATTGGTCTAACTATGGGAGAAGCATCTGACGTGAATAGATTTGCTGGGACCTTTGCGAATGCTAATACTGCGTCACTTTACAGTATAGCAATAATTTGGGTTGGCCTTACAATTACGGTTACGATAAAAATACCTAAAGTGGCTTTTGTTATCTTAATATTGGGTATTTTAATAGCTTTCTCGATTGTTCTTTATTCTGGTTCCAGAAAAGGCCTAATTGGTATAATATTAATTGCAATTTCATTAATTTGGATAATCAATCGAAAGTATGGACGAACAAATTTACGAAGCATTTTTATTCTATTGGCTCTTTCGGTAGGATTATTCTTTTTACTTAGATTAATATACAATTCACTATTTTTTTATAGAGTGATAAATACGATTTCTGGCGATGATACCTATACAAGAAATAATATGTTTAATCAAGCAATTATTATATGGAGTAAGTCACTTAAGAATACCCTAATGGGTATTGGTATTGGTAACTTCAAATACTATTATATTTATCCATCTTATTCACATTCAACTATAAGCGAAACCCTGGTTTGTTCGGGACTAATTGGATTCGGATTATACTTCATCAGTCTTGGATCAGTCTTTATCCAATCTTATAAAACATATAAGGTAACTATACAGCAAGAAAAGATACAAGTGTTGCTTATTTTTATTTTTATATCATTGGTATTCATGTTTAATATTGGAGCGGTATTGCATAACGATAGATTATTCTGGCCATTAATAGGAATAATTAGTGCGCATTCGATTAATCTAAGGAGACTTTTACCTCAAGTATAGTTGTATGATTTCTATATTTTATCTCTTAATTGAAGAAATAATTAAAATTAATAACGCAGCTTAGCCAAGCCGAGCATAAATAATAATAGGGTAAGCTATTAGTCAATGAAAATGGATCTGAGAAGAATTAAAAGCATATTACAAAGCAACATTCGCAATATACAAGGATGGCATACTAACCGTCGGATTATCGTCATTGAGAGTGATGACTGGGGAAGTATTCGTATGCCATCTAGGAAGGTTTATAATAATCTGCTAAATGCAGGAATAAGAGTTGACCATTGTCCCTATAATCGTTTTGACTCAATTGAAAGCGAGAGCGATCTATTAGCATTATTTAATGGTATAAAAAAATTCAAAGACTTCAAGGGAAATCACCCAGTAATTACAACTAATTTTGTTACCGCAAATCCTGACTTTCAAAAAATAAAAGACTCCGGATATCAAGATTACCATTATGAATTATTCACTGATACATATAAAAGAAATCCCAAACATCATAATACTTTTACACTTATAAGAGAGGGGATGAGAGAAAAATATATTTATCCTCAGTTTCATGGACGTGAGCATTTAAATGTGAATAGATGGATGACTGCTTTGCGGCAAAATTTGCCTGAGACAAGATTTACATTTAAAAATAGACTTTTTGGTATTAGCACGAATATTACAAGTGAGATGAGACGGAGTTACATGTCAGCTTTTGATTTTGATAATATAGATGAGATAGATGATCACAGGAATATCCTAAATGACGGATTAAGACTTTTTGAAAACATCTTTGGATATAAATCAAAAACCTTTATTGCGACGAATTACTGTTGGCATAGTTTAATAGAAGAAACTCTTAAAAACAATGGAGTAAATTTTATACAAGGATCATATAATCAAATTGAACCATCAGGAGGAAATAAATCTCCAAAAATTATATCCCACAGGCTTGGGAGATTCAACAAGTTTGGACAAATGTATCTTGTCAGAAATGCCTTTTTTGAACCCTCACTGCTAAATACTGTAGATCCAGTAGCATATTGCATTAATAATATTGAAATCGCATTCCGATGGGGAAAACCTGCAATTGTCAGTTCACACCGCGTTAATTTCATTGGTAGCATAGTAAAAGAAAACAGAGAGAATAACATAATACTATTTATTAAACTATTGAAGCAGATTAGAAGCAAATGGAAGGATATTGAATTCATGAATTCTGAACAACTTGGTGATCTGATTTATTCAGATATTATTAATTAATAAGCAGTGAATTAATACTATATAGTGCTTTCTTTAATATCAACACCTCACTAGACATGTTTTTATTAAAGGCAAGTAATTATAAAAAAGAATGGAATTCTTACTCATCGTTAACAAATTGAGCAACAAATAATCAAGAAATGCTGTATTTCTGAACAGGATGAGGTATATTTTTTCGTAGAGTAAGTTGCATCCTCAAACAGTTAATGATTGATAAATGATTTCAAGAACGTCTTAATCGGTGAACCAACGCATTTCTTAAGATAGTCTAATTCAATGAAACGAGTCTTACTGTTTATTGATTCTCTGGGATCTGGAGGAGCCCAACGTCAGCTTGTAAATCTTGCTCGATTATTGAATGAAAGGAATTATGATGTAAAGGTGATCACTTATTATAATTTTACATTTTTTACAGATTTTCTTATAAATAACAATATAAAATATGAAAATTTTAAGCCTACAAAGATTAAGCTATGCAGAATTTGGTTGCTACGAAAGGTAATTAGGGAATATAAACCTAATATATTACTATCATATCTTGATACTCCCAATATTATAGCAATAATAGCCAGTTTATACAAAAAGAATTGGAAACTAGTAGTTTCGGAAAGAAGTACTACACAAATATTAGATTTTCGTACAAAACTAAAATTTCATCTCTATAAATTTGCTGATATTATCATAGTAAACTCAAAATCGCAATTAGATTACCTTAATTGTTATCATCCATATTTGAATCATAAATTAGTTTTAATATCAAACTGTCTTGATTTAAGGTTATTTAATATTTTATCAACAGGAAAAAATCATATGAGTACATTAGAAATCGGTGTATTAGCTAGTTTTTATAACGTAAAAAATACTATAAATTTGGTTCACGCTGTAGGTATCTTACATTCAAAAGGATATAATATTAAAGTAACATGGCATGGCGATAAGTTACTGCGTAATGGATACAATTCAGAAAATGACAATTATTATTTAAAAGTTTATAAGGAGATTAAAAATATAGGAATTGAAAATATATTTCTTCTTTGCGATCCAATTAAGGATGTTATTAGCTTTTATCATAGGATAGATGCTTTCTGTCTCCCATCTGTTAATGAAGGATTCTCAAATGTAATTGCTGAAGCAATAGCATGTGGTAAACCAATTTTAGCTAGTGACATTGGAGATATAAAATTAATGGTTAAAAATGGGATTAATGGATTTCTTTTTAATCCACATTCTATTGCTTCAATGGTAAATGCGTTTGAGAAATTTTGTATGCTGACAGAAGATAAAATTATTCAAATGGGAAAAGAAAGTAGAATAATAGCCAAGAATCTATTGGCAGAAGAGATATTCATTAAAAAGTATATAAATGTGATTGAAAAGATTTAATAAGTCTTAAAAAAACAGAAATATAAATATAATCCCAATTTATTCAATAGATCATCAAAAAAGTCCTGAAGACTTGTTAAATTTAGAGCTAATTTAATTCATCCAATTCACCAAAAAGATTTATGGATTATCATATGAATTTAATGACAAATGTATCTCTCTGGGGTGGTCAACTTTAAATTATAAAATTAGCGATTTAAGTATGCTTTTCCCAGAAATAGAAGAATCTGAGAAGTACAAGTATGCAGCTTTTGTAAACAACGTCGATCTCTCATCTGAGATGATCTGGCATCTCTATAATAGGCGAGCTGATTGCGAAAATCGTAGCCGTGAATTACGGAATGATAATGATATTGATGGGTTCTTTATGGATGATTTCTATGCAACAGAAGCAGCTTTTCGATGGAAATGATTGCCTATAACCTGATGAACTCATTCAGATTACAGGTTCTTAGCCATAAACACCATCTGATATTATCTACGATGAAGTTACAATGCATTTAAATAGGATCATACTTGGTAAAATCGGGTCGAAAAACTATATTAGAGCTACCTGCAAAGGACAAACGAAAACAATTTTTGGAGGGCTTATTCATTAAACTAGACAATTCATCCCCTCCATTTCAAATGTCTGCTGCATAAATTGGGATTAATGTTTTGAATTATTAGTTGTTGAAACAAGCAGAATTTAAAACAGATATATCATTGAAGAACAAATTTTAATAGATAGCCAATCTATTATGCGATGATAGATTCATTCTAGAATAAAGAATATATTGGTGAACAAAAAAATTGGACAGAATAACTATTACGTTTAAATTAAATGCAAATTGATTTTGATGAAGACAATTCTATATATAGGTAATGACCTTACAAAAAAAACAAAATATTATTCCGCTATGGAATTGTTATATAAGAGCTTAAGATCGGAGGGTTATGATATAACCGTAAGATCAAACAAAATAAATAGATTTCTTCGATTGTTAGACATGTTGCAAAGTGTCATAAAAAATAGATCTCTAACTGATTATATTTTAATAGATACTTTTAGTACCAGAAATTTTTACTATGCTTTAGTTGTTTCCCAAGTAGCTCGACTATTTAAGATTAAATATATACCTATTTTACATGGAGGTAATTTGCCCTATCGTTTAGATAATAATATAAATATGTCGAAAGCTATTTTTAATAATTCTTATAAAAACGTCGCCCCTTCAAATTATTTGAAATATAAGTTTGAAGAAAAAGGTTTTATTACAGAATTTATCCCAAATATTTTAGATATTAAATTATATGCTTTCAGACAAAGAAAAATATTACACCCCAATATTTTATATGTTAGAGCCTTTCACAATATTTACAATCCAACAATGGCAGTGGAAGTTCTATATGAAGTTAAAAAGGAATACCCAAATGCGACCTTGTGCATGATAGGTCCTGCAAAAGATGAGTCGTTAGATAAAACAAAGCAATTAGTTGAAAAACTTGGCCTTCAAAAAGATGTAATATTTACAGGGGTGTTATGGAAGGAAGATTGGCTGAAAATGTCTGAAGAATATGATATATTTATTAATACCACTAATATTGATAATACACCTGTGAGTGTCATGGAGGCCATGGCTTTGGGTCTGCCGGTTGTTTCAACAAATCCAGGTGGAATACCTTATTTAATAAATGATAAAGTTGATGGATTGTTGGTCCCTAAGAATGATATTAAAGCTATGAGCAGTGCTATAATATATTTATTAAGAAATACAAAGCAAGCTAATAATATAGCAACGCACGCTCGTAAAAAGGTCGAATCTTTCACTTGGGAAAAAGTCAAATATCTATGGTCGGATTTATTAAAATAACTAAGCATAAGTATTATTCTTTTATAAAGAAAAGTTAAATTAACTTTAATTTAGTTGCCAGGAGGCTATAAAGATAAATGAATTACTATCAAATTTATAATAAGCTACCAGTTAGTCTTCAAAACGCAGTAATTTCTGCATACGGAATATTTTGGAAATATCGCAGAATGGGAGGTATATTTAAAAAATCATACCAGGAGGCGAAAGACAGGGAATTTTACTCATATGATCAATGGGAGTTATATCAAACAAATGAACTCAGAAAGGTATTATTGCATGCATACGATACAGTTCCACTTTATAAGGAAAAGTATGACAAGGAGGGAATTACTAGGAAATTTTTATCAAGGATCAAGCTTAAGGAACTACAATTATTGCCCTTTCTGACAAAAGATGAACTAAGAAAGTTTGGCAAGACAAAATTATTATCTAATAAAAAAGGGAAGGGTATCTATTTTCCTTCAAGTGGATCAACAGGGACTCCAACAGCACTTTATTATGGAAAAGAATTTCACCAGAAGTCGTATGGGATTTTTGAAGCAAGAGTCAGGAATTGGGCAGGTGTAGATCACAAGATGGCGAGGGGAATGATTGGAGGTAGAACAATCTTACCAAATAGTGAATTGAAATCCCCTTATTACAGATACAACATCTTTGAGAAACAAACCTATTTTTCTGCATATCACTTGACTCCGAACACTGCTTCCAATTTCATTGAAGGAATGATCAAGCACAAAGTTGAATATCTAACTGGTTATGCCATGAGCAATTTTTTTCTAGCTGAATTTATTGAAAAACAACAGTTGGTTGCACCAGAGATGAAAGCGGTACTCACTTCAAGTGAGAAAATGACCTTAGAGATGAGAAAAGTCATCGAAAGAGTATATAAATGTAAAGTATTTGATGCATATAGTGGTTCAGAATCCTGTGGATTAATTTCTGAAAGCCCCCTGGGTGAACTATTGGTAAGTCCTGATGTTGGAATTATGGAATTTTTAAGGGAGGATAATTCATATGCTGCTAATGGAGAGGCAGGAGAAATTGTATCCACCGGCTTCTTAAATTATGATCAGCCATTGATACGTTATAGAATTGGAGACCGAGCAAAATTGGCAGGAAGTCAGAAAAATAAATCTGGCCATTGTATGATAAAAGTGGAGGAGATAATTGGTAGAATTCAAGATGTGATTGTCTCTAGGGATGGAAAGAGACTTGCAAGATTTTACGGATTGTATTCCGATATACAAGGCATAATGTTTGCTCAGATCGTACAACATGATTTTGAAAATTTTTCCATAAATATTGTTTGTGATGATTCTTATAACAAAGAGCAATCAGAAAGATTGATTAAATCTCGCTTAAATTCTCAGATTGGCAAATCAGAAGTCAAATTCAATTATTTAGAAGCACTTCCTGTCGATAAAAAAAATGGGAAAATAAAGGCGGTTATTTCAAACTTAAATCAGTGTAGGTCTTCAAACTAACCGGACTCCGAATTAGGAAAAGTTAAGAGAGACATTTTAATGTTTAACTTAATGCTAATTTAAGTTCACAATGACAGAAAAGAAGAAGCCAAGCACGGAGGCTATAGTCCGGGAGATCAAACGCAACACCCGTCGCAAGTTTAGCTCAGAAGAAAAGATCCGCATTGTCCTTGAGGGCTTAAGGGGCGAGGAGAGTATTACTACTATCTGCCGACGTGAAGGAATCAATCCCAATTTGTATTATCAATGGAGCAAGAGTTTTCTGGAAACAGGTAAGAAGCGTCTAAGCGGCGTTATCCTACGGGAAACAACTTCTGATGAAGTAATCCAGCTGCGCCGAGAGAATGATGATCTGAAGAAGATCCTTGGAGAGACCTATCTAAAGTACGAGCAGTTTAAAAAAAGCCACAATGGCTTAACCTGAAGCCTTCAGGGATGCGATTTACGGCAAGTGAAAAAGCATAAGATCATCCGCCTGGTGGAAGGGAGTGATCTACCGGCAAAAATGACTTTTACCCAACTGGGAATAACAAAGAGTACGTTTTATGATTGGTATGCCGGGTCCCGGGATAAAGGATATGAGGGTCTTCTCCCACAGAAGGCACCTGAGAGGAAACAGTGGAACCAGATCCCGGACAAGGAACGTGAGGAGGTGGTGACCGTAGCCTTAGAGTATCCGGAGAAGTCTCCCCGGGAGCTAGCTTTTTTTGTCACCGATCATCATGACTGGTTTATAAGCGAATCGAGCGTTTACCGGATCCTTAAGGAAAGAGGGCTAATTACCAGCCCGACCTATATGATAATGAAGGCTGCCGATCGGTTCAAGGATCCACCGGTGAGGGTCAATGAACTCTGGCAAACAGACTTTTCTTACCTGAAGGTAGTCCATTATGGCTGGTATTACCTGACCACGGTCCTGGATGATTATTCCAGGTATATCATTGCCTGGGAGCTTTGTAAGAATATGTGTTCAGATGATGTGGAAAGAGTGATACTAAAAGCACTTGACAAAACAGGATTACACTTGAAAGATCGCCCACGGCTATTATCAGATAATGGATCCTGTTATGTGTCTGGAGACCTGAAAGAGTTCCTGGAGGATCAGGCCATAGACCATGTAAGGGGCAAGCCCCACCATCCCCAGACCCAGGGAAAGATTGAACGCTACCATAGAACGATGAAGAATATCATCCGCCTGGAGCACTATTACAGCCCGGAGGAACTGGAAAATCAGATCGCTGCTTTGGTGGATCATTACAACAACCACAGGTATCATGAGTCCCTGGACAATGTGACTCCTGCGGATGTATACTTTGGCCGAAAGGAAGAAATACTTGAAAGACGACAAGGAATTAAGAACCGAACCCTGCTAAAAAGAAAGATGGATTTTGAGTTACAGAAAGCTGTTTTGAATGAATGAATCAATCTCTTAACTTTAATCAATCCGGATTCTGGGTTTTGCTGACTGCATATATTTTGTTAGTATATGGAGTTTTAAATGAATTATTTAAAAGGGTCATTGATGACTTATCACAAAAAAATGGATGGTTCGTTCCTGCTTCTGAAATATTCTCCCATTTAGAGATGAAAAATAATGGGATAAAAAAACTTACATATTTCGAAGAATTTATGCTATCATGGAAATGGTTAAAATGGAAAATCTTACATGGAACTTCATAAGCGAATGATCTAAAATAAGTTAGAAAGGGAATTATAGAGAATTAAGGGAAAATACAAAAAAATATAATATCCTGTACAACAAACTTAAACCATGCTTATCTGGTTGATAACAATAGGAGAACCGATTGTACATCCACAAAACAAACTAAGGTTACACAGAACGGGTATCCTGACCAAATTAATATCTGAAAATAGTAACCATAAGGTAATCTGGTGGACATCAACGTTCAATCATTTTACCAAAAAACATATGTTCGATGGTGATACTTTTGTAAATGTAAATGCTAACCTCAAAATGATAGCATTGAAAGGGGTAGGTTACAAAAGAAACGTATCATTTTCCAGGATTATTGATCATTATCAAATTAAGAAAAAGTATAAAGGATATGCTTATAAGGAGCAAAAACCAGATATTATTGTGGCTTCATTTCCCACAATGGGTTTATGCCAGGCTTCAATTAAATATGGAAAGAAAAATAACATCCCTGTAATAATCGATTATCGCGATATGTGGCCGGAGGTATTTATTGAAATTATTCCATATCCTTTTAAACCTCTGGCAAAGCTGATGCTTTTTCCTCTTTTCCAAAAAACTAAAAGAGTATTTAAAGATTCTGATGGAATAATAGGTATAACTGATGAGTTTTTACAGATGGGTCTTAAGAAAGCGACCAGGCTTAAAGCCTCATCAGATAATGTTTTTCCTTTGGCTTATTTGGAAAATCAATATTCAGAAGAAGACTATTTGGAGGCAGAAGAATTTTGGAAGAACACAGGAATAACTTCTTCATTGGGAATTGTTAACATATGCTTTTTTGGTACGATTGGATATCAGTTTGATTTAGAAACAGTTATACAAGCTGCTTCTCTGATGAAAAGTGAACTTATAAATTTTATTATATGTGGCACTGGAGATAAATTAGAAAAGCTAAAGTCTTATTCAGCTGGTATACATAATATAAACTTCCCCGGATACATGTCCGCAGCTGAAATAAAGGCTTTAATGGATATTTCACATATTGGGATTTGTCCTTATATTCCCAAACAAGCATTTTTAAATTCAATACCGGGAAAAGCAATTGAATACTTTTCTTCCGGTTTATATGTCATAAGTTCATTAGGAGATGGCGTTCTGGGGAAGTTTCTTGAAGAAAATGAGTTTGGATCCAATTACAGTGCTTTTAATCCGGAAAGTCTAAAACGATGTATTGAATATTCAATTGACAGACTTAGTGTTTCAAAAAAGAATGATATAAAAAGTTGTTTTCATAAAAATTTTAATGCAAATTCAATTTATACTAACTATTTGTTACACTTGGAAAATGTTATAAAAAATAAATTATATGGCTAAAATAGATTATTCGAAAGATCTGGTTCTGAAATTATATAAATCAATGCTCCGTATCAGACTTGCTGAAGAGAGCCTTGTTGATCCAATAATAAAAGGAGAGATCAGAACCCCCGTTCATTTATATTGCGGGGAAGAGGCAATAGCTTCTGGTTTATGTGCTGTCCTGGATAAAAACGATTATATTTTTGGCAATCACCGCTCACATGGACATTATCTTGCTAAAGGAGGCGATATGGGTAAAATGATTGCTGAAATATATGGGAAAGAAACTGGATGTGCACGAGGCCGTGGTGGATCAATG
>JAFGOZ010000236.1 GCA_016926235.1 Bacteroidales bacterium
GGATTTCCTTTCTATAAAAGACTGAATTGGTACGTAACAGCATATATTCCAAACCAAAAAATTGAATTTTTAATTACTATCAATAAAATTGGCTCAATTAAATTTAATATTGATTTGATTCCCATTGATGCGAAACAAACTGAACTATTGTGGACATTTTTAATTACAAGTCATGGGAAATTTGGAACAACTATTTTAAGTAAGCAGTTCTCCGAAGACAAATTTCGTAAGGATATATCAGAACGAGAGAAAGATTTGGTATATTGGATGCAAAATACTTCAAAAAGAAAAAGAAGATAGGCTGCATGATACATACCTGCGGCTGTCGGAAACATTAACAGAACATGCATGAGACTATTTATTTTGGTTTTACTGGTTTCCACCTCAATAATTTGTTTTGGACAAAAAGATTATAAATATCCATTAACTCCTGCAAAAGAGATATGGGATTCTGTTTGGGGTAGAATTGTATACGACCCATACCGATGGTTAGAAGATATAAATTCTAATGAAACGCAGCAATGGATTAAATTACAAGATAAAGTCAAAGACAAATGTTACGGAATTACATATTATCCACTTATTGAATACTTGTCATCTTATTCTCAGATTGATTACAAACCAATTTTTAGAGAAGGTAAATATTACTTTATTTACATATATGAGGAGAGTAATCAAACACCATCATTGTATTTCCAAAAAAATGAAGACAAAGAACCGAAATTCCTGTTTAATCCGAACTTATTAGATAAGAATTCAACAGTTTCAATTGATGAAATATCCATTTCAAGTGACAATAAAACCCTCGCAATGGTTTTATCAAAAAATTCAGGCGATTGGAAGACTATTCGGTTTCTGGATATTGACCATAAAAAGTTATTAAATGATACAGTCAGTTTTGTGAAATATAGTCCGGTTTATTGGTACGGGGATGGTATATTCTACATAAAATATGACGTTAATAGCATAAATGAATCATTTTCCGGAATTATCAAAGGAAGAGCATTGTATTATCATAAGATTGGAACTCGCCAAAGTAATGATGTATTGATTTACAAACCTGAGAGCGAATTCGCAGATTTTAATTTTGATGTAACTCCAGAAAAAAATTACCTGGTTTTATATCATACCGGGAAGAACAATGAAAAAAGGATATATAAAACCTCACTGTTAAAACTTCCTTTTAGTGCTGATAAATCGTTCCGGGATTTTATTATTACAAAAAACAGCAATTTATATTATAACGTTATAGGAGAAATTTCAGATAAACTGTTGGTATATACAAATCTAAATGCAGAAAATGGAGCAATTTACAGGTTTGACCCTGACAAAATTAATTCAGGTGAGATTTTTGTGCAACAATACGAGGAGAGGCTTGAATATGCCAGGATGATAGGTAACAAACTTGTAAGAATCTATAATGACTCCCAAAAATCCATTGCAATCATATCAGATACAATTGGTAAGGACCTAAATAGTTGGGAAATTCCTGAAGGCTATACTTTCTCAGGTTTTTCCGGTACAATAACCGACAGTATAGCAATCTACTGCTTCAATTCCTTTTTTAGCCCGGCTTCCATATATAAAATAAACCTAAACACATTTGAACGTGAGCCTATAAGCAAAACATTTGTCTTGTTTAACAATAAGAAACTGACGACAGAAAAAGTTTTTTATTATTCAAAGGATAGTACTAAAATCCCAATGTATATAACACATAGGAAAGACATTAAGTTAAATGGTGACAACCCAACTATTTTGTACGGTTATGGTGGTTTCGGAATTAGTATGGAACCATTTTTTAGTGTTCCAAATATTATTTTTTTAAATAACGGGGGTGTTTTAGCAACTCCATGCTTACGTGGCGGTGGTGATTTTCCAGGTTGGCACGAAAAAGGAAAGGGACTAAACAAACAAAATACTTTTGATGATTTTATTGCTGCTGCGGAGTATTTGATTTCAAATAACTATAGTAATCCCCAGAAAATAGCTGCCATGGGGGGGTCACACGGAGGATTAGTAGTAGGTGCGTGTATGGTGCAGCGTCCGGATTTGTTTAAAGTTGTTGTTTCTGAATCGGGTGTTTTTGATATGGTTAGAAAAGAATTCTACAATGTAGGATATCTTAACACAGAAGAATATGGAAGTATTTCAGATTCTCTTGATTTTGAGAATATGTTTAGATATTCACCAGTTAGCAACGTAAAACAAGGCGTTGATTATCCAGCTACTTTACTAGTTGCATCGGACAATGATGATAGAGTATTACCTTTTCATTCCTTCAAATTTCTCTCAGAACTTCAAACCAAGGGTACAGGAAATAATCCTTATGTACTCTACTATCAGGAAAAATCCGGCCATAGTGGAAGTGATGTCCTTGAAAAAGGGATTGAGACTGATGCTTTTATATACTCGTTTATTTTCAAGTATTTTGGGATTGAAAAGAAAATCAGATATTATGAAAATTAGAGATGTGCAACAGGGTATAGAAGAATAGCCTGCGTCGCACTAACAAAGCAACCCAATTTATATTTCATATTCATATTGAGAAAACACCTGAGTTTGTTTCGCCTCGTTCAGGTTCAAACAATAAATCGATCGATATCAAAGAAGAATTAATCTAAAATTAGCATTAAGGAAATACAATTGTAAAAGCATTTCCGGATTTTTGATTATAAATAATTTAAACCATGGCAACCTATAAACGAATCGTAATTAGCAGAGATGCTGATAATAATGTTGATTTGATTGAGGATTTGGGAAATCCTATCTTCAATGAGTTTTCTGCACTTTTTGATGATTTTGAGACATCGGTTTTAGACAACGAGTTAGACGATGAGTTAGACGACGAGGAAGAGAATGATTTGGATACTGTTCATGTGTATTTGTTTTATCCGGAAGAAAAATTGGTGTGCATTCTTCCTGATAATAGGGTAATTGTAAATGAATAATTATCGGATCGGGCTTCGACTGATTTAAAGCCCAAAGATATTAACACTGCCAAGGTTTCCCTGGGAGTGTTACTAACATAGTTTTTCTGTCATTCATTGGTCTGGTGACAATTACGGATGAACATAGTTATGAAAACTTGTTTTTCGAAACCCCTGAAAAATTAATCTTTTCAGGGGTTTTTTGGCAATTTGTTGCGCATAATATGATAACTTCATACCATGAGAATAACAACAGTAATCATTACAGTTTTTTATGATACCAAGATCAGGTATTGAACACCCGGTAATTGAAGGGATGACATGGCAGTCATGTTTAATAAAGATTTGAATTGTTTATTTAAGCCAAGATGGACTTTAGTTCGGTCCTTAACCGATTTGCCCGATGAGTGTTCAAACAGAACAGGAACTCATCTGATCTGATCCGAAAGAAATTCCCCAAACCAGCTACCCGAGTCCTTCACAATTCTTTCCAGGTTCTCATAATTTGTGTAAACCAATCCAAAACGGGGTTTGTATCCTTCGGCCCACTCAAAATTGTCCATTAAAGTCCATGCAAAAAAGCCTTTTACAGGCATGCCTTTTTGCCTCGCTTTAAGTATGTATGATAATGAGTCCTTGAAATATGCAATCCTTTCCGCATCAGCAACCCTGAGGTTTTCCAGGTTGTCATCCAGGCACACGCCCGATTCGGTAATAACAATGTCTTTTACACCCGGGTAGCGGCTGAATTTCTTAATCATTTTATAGAGACC
>JAFGOZ010000237.1 GCA_016926235.1 Bacteroidales bacterium
CAGAAAAAGAATAAATTATATACATGCCTTACGGATTAAAAGAACAAACAATAATTAAACTGAAAGAATTATTTTCAGCAGTTAACGAATTAGATGAAGTAATACTATATGGTTCAAGGGCTAAAGGCAATTATAAAAATTCATCGGATGTAGATATTACTTTAAAAGGCGAACATTTATTGTCAGCGTCCCGAAAGTATCTTTAGTGCTAAACCTCAACCTTAAGCATTTATACACAAAATATAATCCTAACAGCAGATCAACTCAAACAGTATATCGATATTGCAAGTGAAAATAATCAAGTCTGGACAAAGTAAATACAACAGACAGCATAGATTGGCTTTCTATGAAAATCTTTACAATCTGTGGTTAAAAGAGTCTAAAAGATGAATAAATCAGAAGAATTAAGACAACAAATTATTTAACTAACAAATGAATATCACACCCAAAACACCTTGCATTTTCATAGCACATACACTTGGTAATCCATTCAATATAGATGTGGTAATGGAATTGGCAGAAGACAATAATCTTTGGGTAATTGAAGACAACTGCGATGCTTTTGGGTTAAAATATAAAAACCAATATACCGGTACATTCGGACACCTGGCTACAATAAGTTTTTACCCGGCCCATCATATAACTACAGGAGAGGGTGGTGCAATTGTTACCAACGATCCTGTTCTGGCAAACCTGGTGCGTGCATTTCGTGATTGGGGGCGTGATTGCTATTGTGCCGGAGGTGAAAACAATACCTGTGGCAAACGCTTTACACAGAAGTTTGGTGATTTACCCTTAGGATACGATCACAAATATGTGTATTCAGAAATTGGTTACAACCTGAAAATGACTGATATGCAGGCGGCTATTGGTGCGGCTTAAATGGATAAGCTTGAGGATTTCTGTGAAAAAAGGAAAGAGAATTTTAAACCTTACATCGAAATATTTTCACCCTTTACAAAATATCTTATTTTGCCCATAGCAACTGAAAATGCAGATCCGGCCTGGTTCAGTTTTATTTTAACTGTGAAAGAAGAGGCTCCATTTAAACGTGATGAACTGACAGCCTTTCTGAATCAAAATCTGATAGAAACCCGTAATTTATTTGCCGGCAATATGGTGCGCCAGCCAGGCTTTATAAATCAACCCGGTAGAGTAGCAGATAAATTAGATGTTACCGATTATATTATGAACAACACCTTTTTCTTAGGCACTTATCCGGGTTTAGATAAGTCTCGTATAGATTATATTGAAGAAAAGGTAAAAGAATTTATGACACAGTATTAACCGCTGGTTTCAAAGATTAACATAGTTTTTTCCTCTGTGAATAACCGTGTAACTTAAACGAAGTCGATTTCATGGCCAAGGAGAATAGTCTGCGGTAAACTAAAAAAATATGCAAAGCATCCCATCACTGGAATCAGAAACAGTAGAATTCAAAACCTCGTTCAACGATGGGGTTATTGAAACCCTGGTTGCTTTTTCCAATTCAAAAGGTGGTACTGTTTATATTGGTATTGCAGATAATGGCGATGTTAAAGGAATTCAAACAGGTAAAGAAACTGTTCAAAATTGGATTAACGAAGTAAAGAATAAAACAAACCCAACAGTTATACCAGACATTGATTTGAGAAACTTAAACGGTAAAACAATTGCTTTATTAAAGTGTATCGAATACCCAATAAAACCTGTCTCTTTTAAAGGTAAATATTTTAAAAGAATTGCTAATTCCAATCATTTATTGAGTACCGATGAAATTGCCAACGAACATCTTAAAGCATTAAATACCAGTTGGGATTATTATTCAGATCCGGTTCATGATATTACTCATATATCATTCGCAAAAGTTCAACAGTTTATAGCGAAGATCGAACACGGTACTCAGATTAAACTTGGTTTTACTCCAAAAGAGTTTCTTGCAAAAATGGAAATGCTCAGGGATAATAAACTAACTTTTGGGGGCTACCTTTTATTTGCTGATAATCATTGTTTAATTAGCGACCTGCAAGCCGGTAGGTTTAAAAGTGAAACTACCATTATTGATTCTATTTCACTAAATACTGATTTATTTACTGAGGTAGATGAAATTTTAGCATTCATAAAAAAGCATTTAATGGTTGAATATATAATAACCGGTAGTGCTCAACGTGTGGAACGTTTCGATTATCCGCCGGAGGCCATTAGGGAAATTGTAATTAACATGGTAGTTCATCGCGATTATCGCCAAAGTTCAGCAAGTATTATTAAAATATTTGATGATCGTATAGTTTTTACCAATCCTGGCAGCTTATACGGGGGCATAGCTCTTGATGATCTTTTAAAAGGTATTTATATTTCGCAAACAAGAAATAAACTTATTGCTCAATCCTTTAAAGAGATTGGACTTATTGAGCGATATGGCTCCGGAATTATCAGAGTGCGGAAAATATGTAAAGAATATGGACTAAAAGATCCTGAATTTAAGGAACTGCCCCAGGGATTTTCAGTTACTTTGTTTAAGGAAAAGGTCGGAGAAAAGGTCGGAGAAAAGGTCGGAGAAAAGGTCGGTGAAAACATAAACAATAACCAAAAACTGATTATAAAATATATAAAAGAAAAAAATACAATATCTGCACGCGAACTAGCTCAAAAATTGGGTATTTCTTCAAGGAAAACCGAAGAAAACATGAGAAAACTTAAAGAAAAAGGCTTAATTAAACGAGTGGGTTCGGCTAAGAGCGGACATTGGGTTATAATAAACAAAAAACAACAATATTAAACACAGAAGGCACTGAATTACCGGTGTACGAAAACCCACGAACCTCTCTGGCAGAATTGTTCCGGGCGTTAAGGACTAACTTACAATATATTATAAAA
>JAFGOZ010000238.1 GCA_016926235.1 Bacteroidales bacterium
TACCTGAAGTCTATGATGACTGAATGAAAATATCAAGTGTTCTATATAAATCTGCCCCGCTCCCGAAGGGGCGGGGCTTAGTTCAACCATCACATTAAGGGGAATTTTGACAGCTACCTTTTTTCGAGTTTTAGAGAGTTCGGTGGAATCAAAACATTTCTTTGAATTATCGGTTTGTCAAAACCCCCTTATGTCGCCGTTAGCCGTGATAATAAAACATCGTTAATAACGATATTAAAAGAAAATAATAATATACTATATTCCAAAATAAGGATTTATTCTTATGAAATTTAGATTTATATTTTGTATTACAATTGTTTCCATTTTTATGCCATATTATGCAACTGCTCAAAATCGCATAGCTCTGCTGATAGGCAACTCAAATTACACATACCAATCAAAACTTAGTAATCCGGCCAATGATGCAACCGATATTGCTGCGGTGCTTCGTAGCCTGAATTTCGATGTGATGGTGTATACAGATTTAACTCAAGGCAATATGATATGGGCTATTAACAAATTTGGTGAAAAACTTCAGGATAGGCAGATTGGTTTCTTTTTCTTCTCAGGTCATGGAAGTCAAGCCAAGGGTGAGAATTTCATATACCCAATAGATGCTAATCCAGGCTCTGAGGCTGAGCTTGAATCTGAGTGTGTTAATGTGAATCGTACATTAGGAAAAATGCAGACTGCGGGATGTCGATTGAATATTGTTATCTTAGATGCATGCCGCAATAATCCTTTTGAATCAGTGTGGAAAGGACGTGGAAGGAGCCGTGGACTTGCTTTAGTTAGAGCTCCTTCGGGTACTATCATTGGTTATGCGACTGCTCCAGGTGAACTTGCCTCAGATGGGTCTGGCAGAAATTCACCTTACACATCAGCTATGTTAAAATATTTAAATCAACCAGGCTTAGAGATATTAGATATATTCAAACGCGTAGGCAAGTCGGTTCTTAATTGGTCAGGTGGAAAACAGGAACCTTGGTTTCAGGGTAATGTAACAGAAGATTTTTATTTGACAAGTAGACCTGAATATGTTGAACCTCCTCCAAAAATTAGACCGAATATATCTCCAGATAGAAATACAATTACTGACATTGACGGCAATGTGTACAAAACTGTAAAAATTGGTAATCAGGTTTGGATAGCTGAAAATCTAAAAGTTACTCATTATCGCAATGGAGATCCAATACCTCAAGTCCAGAGTGATGATGAATGGAAGAATTTAAAAACAGGAGCTTGGTGTTATTATAATAATGATCCCAACAATGGCAAAATATATGGTTTACTTTATAACTGGTTTGCGGTTAACGATCCTAGGGGATTAGCACCAAATGGATGGCATGTACCTAGCTATGAAGAATGGCAGAAACTTAAAGATTATCTCGGTGGAGTTACTTCAGGTGGCAAACTAAAAAAGGAAGGTTCAACAATTTGGAATGATCCTAATAAAAAAGTTAAAGCTGCTAATAATGAAAGCGGTTTTTCTGCATTACCATGTGGTTTTCGTGATGAAATTTCTGGTAAATTCAAACATAAGGGAGATTGGGTACGCTTTTGGTCATCTACAGAATACTGGAATAAGAAGACTTATGCATTAAACTGGAATTTAAGCAGTATCCAATCACCTATTACTGATGGCGCTGACTATAAACAACTTGGTTTTTCAATCCGAATTCTTAGGGATTGACAATTTATTAAACCAATATAAATTAATATTAATAGTAAAAATATAATTGATAAGTGATAAAGAAAACACAGAAATCTTATTTATATAAAAATCTTTGATGTTAATGATGCTTATTAAATAGAAATAGTAGAATTGCTTATTAATAAAATTTAAATAATTTAAATAAAACCAATATTGAAAGTGAAGTGCTATGAAACTTCGATTTTTAATTTTCATTACAATCCTTTCCATTTTTATGCCATATTATGCAACTGCTCAAAATCGCATAGCTCTGTTGATCGGCAACTCAAATTACACATATCAATCAAAACTTAATAATCCAGCTAATGATGCAACCGATCTTGCTGCATCGCTTTGTAGCTTGAATTTCGAGGTGATAGTATATACAGATTTAACTCAAGGCAATATGATATGGGCTATTAATAAATTTGGTGAGAAACTTCAGGATAAGCAGATTGGTTTCTTTTTCTTTTCTGGTCATGGAAGTCAGGCAAAGGGTGAGAATTTCATCTATCCAATAGATGCAAATCCTGGCTCTGAAGCTGAGCTTGAATCTGAGTGCGTTAATGTGAATCGTACACTAGGGAAAATGCAGACTGCTGGATGTCGGTTAAATATTGTTATCTTAGATGCATGTCGTAATAATCCTTTTGAATCTGCTTGGAAAGGACGTGGAAGGAGCCGTGGGCTTGCTTTAGTTAGAGCTCCTTCAGGTACTATCATTGGTTATGCTACTGCTCCTGGTGAACTTGCCTCAGATGGATCTGGCAGAAATTCACCTTACACTTCGGCTCTTTTAAAATATTTAAATCAACCAGGCTTGGAGATACTAGATATATTCAAACGTGTAGGTAAGTCAGTCCTTAACGGGTCAGGTGGGAAACAGGAACCTTGGTTTCAGGGTAATGTAACAGACGATTTTTATTTAACCAGTAGACCTCAATATATTGAACCTTCTCCAAAAATAAGACCCGAATTATCTGTAGGCAGGAATACAGTTACTGATATAGACGGCAATGTGTACAAAACTGTGAAAATTGGTAATCAAGTATGGATGGCTGAAAATCTAAAAGTTACCCATTACCTAAATGGGGATCCAATACCTCAAGTTTCAAGTTATAAAGAATGGAGTGCTTTACAAACAGGGGCCTACTGCTGTTATACAAATGATCCTACATATGTTAATATACATGGATTACTTTACAACTGGTTTGCAGTAAACGATCCACGTGGTTTAGCACCCAAAGACTGGCACATACCAAGTGAAAAAGAATGGCAAGAATTAGAGAAGACCTTAGGTATGAGTATGTTAGAAATTGAAGATAATGGTTATTTCGGATTTCGTGGGAAAGATGAAGGAGGTAAATTGAAAGGGACCACACATTGGGCTAGTCCTAATACTGGTGCAACAAATGAAAGTGGATTTTCTGCTTTTGCAAGCGGAAGCCGAAATATGACAGGTGCTTTCTGCTGCATAGGTACTCGTGCTTTCTTCTGGACTTCAACTAAAAATGGTAATACTCATGCTTGGTTTCGAGGATTGCAAAATGATAAGTCATCTATCCAACATCTTGGCGATTATAAACAACCTGGGTACTCAATTCGATGTATCCATAATTAACCGCCAATTAACAAAAGGAGGCTATATGTTCAAATTATTTACACCTCTTATATGGTTTATTAGTATCCATACTTTTGTATTAGCAGAGATTCAAGATAATAAAAATGTATTACACTCTGCCATCGTTGAAGCAAATGGATATGCTTACTTAAGTGAGGATAAATTAATTAAAGATATTCGGGAAGAGGCTAAAAGCAACGCCAAACGCGAAGCCTTGGAAAATGGAATGACATATATCCAAAGTGTTACTAGAGTGGAAAATCTTCAAGTTGAGTATGATCTAATAGAATCTACATCAGAGGGTTTTATTACAGTACTTGAAAGTAAAGATCTCGGAATTACGGAAGATAACCGATACCATGTATGGATCAGGGCAGAACTTCAATATAAACTCCAAAAACCTGAATTACAGATTGTAAATACTAATAATGGCCCACTTGCAATACAAATTTGGACTGATAAAGATATATATAAAATTGGAGATCAAATTAAGGTTTTTCTAAAAAGTAATAAGGATTGCTATGTTCGTGTTCTTTATAGGAGCTCAGACAATCAGCTTCTTCAGCTTTTACCAAATCCCCTTCGATCGGATAATTTATGTAGATCTACAGTCGTAGTCCATATCCCTGATAACAATGATAAGTTCCAACTTGAGGTTATACCACCATGTGGTCGTGAAGAAATTATTGTGATGGCAAGTACAGAACAATTGGGTGAGATTGAGCTTGATAATTTTGATAAGGGTTTATATATATCAAAAGATAATATTAAATCGATATCTCAAAAAACACGTGGTATACAAATCCGTCCGGTAGAAAATCAGGAAATAAAGGCGGGTGAATTTATTGAAATTCAAAAGATGATTATTATCGAATAGTAAATATATTCTCGATTATTAAAAATAATACTATAGTTGTATGCTTAATATTAACATATATTTCGGCTAACAATTTCATGCAGGGGATGCTAAACCGCGCCAGCTTTTCGAATTTTTTAGGCTGGTCTAATCATTCATTTCAGGACAATATCAGTTGGGTCGCACCCCTGATGAACGCGTTCGCGGCGTACCACATTTTCAGAGTAAAATACCCCACCCCAAAAACGGGAAAAGGATATTAAAAGATAAAAGAAAATGATTTAA
>JAFGOZ010000239.1 GCA_016926235.1 Bacteroidales bacterium
AGGCTGACCCTGCAGGCCAATGGCAACAGCAATTGTGCAGCGGCAACAGATTTTATGGATTTGACCGTACGGCGTAACCCAAGTGGTTCGGCCGGTGGGGATGATTCTACCTGTTACAATGTACCATTTACTGTTTCAACTTCATGGGCGTCAGACTATTCAAGTCTGAGCTGGTCACACAATGGTAATGGCGCACTTACTGATCCAACATCAATATTTCCAACCTATACACCAGGCCTAGGAGATGGAGGAAATACAGTAACATTAACACTTAGAGTTAATGGATTAGCTAATTGCAACTTTGTTACCTATACAGCTGACCTGTTTGTTAAACCTTTTGTAACTCCTACAATTTCAGGAAATAATATTGTCTGTGAAGGTGATGCTGGAGAGTTATATTATACCGAATCAGGTATGTCCAATTACCTATGGAGTGTAACCGGGGCGACTACTGATGCCGGAGGTGGAATAAATGATACTTCAATAACCGTAACGTGGACCAGTCCAGGTGTTCAGACCGTAAGTGTTAATTATACAAATGCTTTTGGCTGTACGGCTGCTACACCTGTATCATTAAATGTCACTGTGAACCCTCAACCACAGGACGATCTTGCTGTTAGCGATGACCAGGTTTGTTCATATGAAGATGCACAGGTCGTTGTAACAACGGGTCAAAATGGTATAACATATTATCTGAGATGGAATAGCGATAACAGGGTAATAGATGGTCCGTATGTTGGAAATGGAATAAATGACATTACATTTACTATTCCTTCCGATTCATTGGCAACCGGGCCGAATGTATTTAACGTATATGCAACAACGGCTGCCGGATGTAGTGTAGAACTTACAGACCTGGCAACAGTAACCAAATTGCTTCCAATTATTACAACAGTCTTCACAGACAGCGTAAGTTGTAACGGAGATAACGATGGTTCAGCATGGGTAATAGCTGCCGGCGGAACAGGCGCGGGAACCTATACATATCTATGGAACACAGTTCCACCAGATAATGATTCATTAATAACAGGACAGTCTGCGGGGACATATATTGTTCAGGTTACGGATGCAGCAGGCTGTCAGGCATCTGATACAGCTTATATTGAAGAACCCGAAGTCCTGACATTTACATATACCAAGACAAATTCTACCTGTAACAATACAAATGATGGTACAATCACTTTTACAGCATATGGAGGAACAAGACCTTATCAATATTCTATTTATGGGGATGATTTGCTAAGCTACAGTACGGACTCGGTATTTACAGGACTATCAGATGGTACTTATTATCTTATTGTAATGGATGCTAATGGCTGTAAAACATCTGAGATTCCTGTTGTGGTTACTGAACCGCCACTTATTAATATTCCTTATTCTGTATTCAATGTGGATGGATGTAACGGTGATTCTACGGGTACTATTAATCTTTATCCTACAGGTGGTACAGGTACTCAAAATCTACTATGTGCATTACTGGATACTTTAACTTTAACACCTAATTTAGCAAGCTTTGACGATAATTGTAGTTATAATAATTTACCTGCTGGCTCGTATTATGGTTATGTCAGGGATACAGTTTCAGGTTGTATAAGGGTTGCTAATGGGGGTAGTCCAATACTTGGAGCAGCACCAATAATAATCACCCAGCCTCCTGCAATTACTTTTACTGTAACACAACATACGAATGTAACAGGCTGCTGGTACAATAATAATGGTAGAATACGTGTAAGTGCTTCCGGAGGAACAGGTACGCTTACCTATTGGATAAACGGGGTGCAAAATACAACTCCTCCCGTAGATTATTTCAGGAATCTGACAATAGGTACTTATTATATACAGATTATTGATGATAGTCTTTGCTATGCAGATACTACTATTTACATTACAGGACCTGCGCCAATTGTGATTGATAGTCTTGTGGTGGACAGCGCTACCTGCTACGGATCTGCTGATGGAGCAATAACAATATATGCTTCCGGGGGAACAGGTGCACTTACCTATACAATTAATGCACCTGGAGGTCCATTCCAGGCAGTAGGTACACCATTTAGCGGACTTGTTGCCGATACATTTAATGTAAGGATCAGGGATGGTGTAAACTGTACATTTGATACGACCATTATTGTACTTCAACCCGATCCGATTATAATTACTTCTCCTGTTCAATACACACCCATCACATGCTTTGGCGCTAACGATGGAACGATTACCATCCAGGCCAGTGGCGGCGCAGGCGGATTGGAATATTCTATTGACGGAGGATTATCATACATAGGAACTAATACCTTTATCGGATTATCACCTGACACTTTCTATGTGGCTGTAAGAGATGTAAATGGATGCGAGATGTTTAGTGATACCATCTATATGGTTGAACCGGATCCAATCCTGATCGATTCAACAAATTTTACAAATATTACATGTAATAATGCAGATAATGGTACTATTACTATATATGCAAGTGGCGGTACAGGTACCTTGACTTACTCATTATTTGATCTGGCTCCGGCATTGATTACATCCAACGGATCAGGTATATTTGGTAGTTTGTCTGCCGGTAGTTATTATGTTGAAGTTGATGATATCAATGGTTGCGGGCCGGTTATTTCCGATACCTTCGTAATTATTAATCCTCCGGTACTTGCGATCTTGGTAGATTCTGCTGATAATATATCATGTAACGGAGATACAGACGGAGCTATATATACAACTGCCAGTGGCGGAACGGGTACGTTATCGTATGCATTATTTAATTCTGCTATGGATTCTGTGGCTAGTAACCTTTCAGGTGACTTCACAACTCTATCAGCTGATAGTTATACAATTACAGTAACTGACAGTATGGGATGTACAGCATCCACTCCGATTATTATACTAATTGAACCTGACACCATCAGTTTTGTTGCTCAAACAGCAACTGATATAAGTTGCTTTGGATACGCAGATGGTCAAATATATATTGAACCAACAGGCGGAACGGTACCCTATATGATGATAATAAATTCAGTTCCTGCTGATACTTTATATGGTAATAATGCTACATTCACAGGATTGGATGCGGGATCATATATAGTATCGGTTACCGATGTAAATAATTGTAGTGTTGAATATTCTGACACATTGATTATTGCAGAACCATTGCTTCTCGTTCTTGATTCGACCGATGTAGCTGGCATGTCATGTAATGGCGATTCAGCTACAATAACTATTTATGCAACGGGAGATCCGGGAAGAACCATTGAATACTCTATTGATAGTGGTTATACATTTGTACCTTCCAATGTATTTACCGGATTAATTGCAGGGACATACTATACAGCGGTACAATACAATCCGCAGGGTTGTACGGTATTTGGTGATACTATAATAATCACAGAACCTACATCAATTGTTGTTACAACTATTGATACAATGCATATTGCAGGATGCGCCGGTGATAATGCAGGCGGATTGCAAGTATCTGCATCAGGTGGTGGTGGTACATACATTTACATTATCAATACTGTACCAGCTGATACAAGCCTTACCGGTATATTCGATTCGTTATATGCAGGCAATTACCTGGTAACTGCAGTTGACCAGTATGGTTGTAGCGGAATTTCCAATACAATCTCCGTACTTGCCCCGGATGTGCTTAACCTGTTGTATGGTATTGCAGGGCCATCATGTACTGACTCCATTGATGCACGAATAATGGTGAACGCAACAGGAGGATATAGCCCGTATACATTTGAAATTATGGGCGATGCAACAGAGACCAGCGCTATAGGATTATTTGACTCACTGGCACCGGGCAATTACCGGGTAATGGCAACAGATACCGCAGGTTGTGCAGCAATATCAGATACCATCTGGATTACCAATCCTGCTCCTGTTATGATAACTTCCAACTTTGTACAGGATGAAAGATGTGCAGGCAGCAACAATGGTAGTATTACATTGAATGTAACCGGAGGAACCGGCCAGTACGAGTATTCTACCGATGGTATAAACTGGGATACTTTGAATATTCTGGGTGGTTTAAGCCCCAATACATATTATCCACAGGTACGGGATCAGAATGGATGTTTATTTACCGATACAGGTTATGTGGTGAGTGCCAAACCTGCAATTGATTTTGCTGTTGCAGATTCAACCAATCCTTTGTGTTACAATGATTCTACTGGAACTGTTACTGTACTTGCTACAGGAGGTAATGGAGGCTTTACTTATATTATGCCTGGTGATACTAATGCTACAGGTTACTTTAACTGGTTAAGCGGTGGTATCCAAAAGGTCTATACTTATGATGCAAATGGTTGTATGGATAGTGTTGTAGTAGCATTGGATGATCCAGATCCAATAATTACATCGGCTTTTGATACTTTCTTTACTAGTCTGGATACCGGGTATGTTATAGTAACAATTGATAGTGGCGGTAATCCACCATATCAGTACCAGATTATTTCAGGTTCAATGGATATTGTTTCAAATCCAACATCTAATACAACAATGGAATATCATAATTTGGATTCAGGAAGATATACATTCTTCGTATATGATGCAAACGGCTGTATTTCTGAAGAATTAGTTGTTCTGTTAGCTCCGGATAGCAGTCATACTTATTGGTATGGCTTTCCAATTGTTACAAAAGTTGGATGGCCTCAATGTCCTGATGATGATGTTGCAATAGTATTCTATACTATTCCGGACAATGCAGTAAAACCAGTTTATTATAGTTTCAGATATGATACTCTCAATCCACCACTTATACCTACAAATCAAGATCGCATTCAACGGCAATTAGCACTTAATACTTATTATGTATATATCGAGGATTCTGAAGGTAAATTCTTTATGGATACTATTGATGTAAAAGCGCCTAATGAAATTGTTCCCTATATGTCAGTAGGAGGAATAACCTGTAACCTGCATGAAAGCAATGGTATTGTAATATTTGACAGTATCCATGGAGGCACTCCCAGTTTTGATTATTATCAGATAGTTGATCCTGATACCATTGAGTTGGAGTATAACTATTTAAGCCAAATTGGTGATACCGGTGAACTTCATTTTTATGTTGAAGATAGTCATGGTTGTCCATGGGATACTACAGTAAGAATGACTTATGATACTATAGTAATTGCAAATGCAGGACCTGATACTGCGCATATCTGTTGGTATTCAGATACAGTTCTTCTTTATCAGTCTGGTGGTCATTCTTATGAATGGGAAGTAGATCCTGCATACAATTATGAAGGGGATTCTGCACTAATCCATCTTCCCAGATATCCTGGATATACCTTCTTTAATGGCGATTCATCTCTAAGATTGATATTAACAGCATGGAAGTATAATCGTTGCTATGACAAAGACACTATAATGATGATTGTATTGGATGATCCTGAATTGGACTTAACAATAAACACACCAACAGATGTAATCTATGGTGCAGAGGTTGATTTCCTGGCAAATAGAGGATCATATTTTGATTCAATATGGTGGTATGCCGATACCATAATGCTGGAAGACTATATCAATGACACTACTGCAAGTTTTGTTATTGATTCGAATATCTACTATGTTGTGATTGGAAAGGATAACTATAGTTGCTATGATTATGATACAATTGCCCTGAAAACATATGGCGAGATTGAGGTTCCATCCGGCTTCTCGCCAAATGATGATGGATTTAATGATACCTGGGTAATTGAAAATTCATTTGGATACCCGGATCTGGTTGTTGAAGTTTACAACAGGTGGGGTAACCTGGTATTCAAGCACAAAGGGTATTATAAGCCATGGGATGGTAAACGGAATGGCAAAGCCTTGCCATCAGGTACATATTACTATGTAATTTACCCGAATAAAGAAGGATATAAATCATCTAGTGGTACAGTTACTATACTGGAGTAGATAACTAAAAATTTTTAAGAAAATAAGAAAATAAAACCATAATATTGAAGGCAGGGAAGCTAATTGGCGAAGGTAAATTAGCTTCCTTCTAATCCTTGCACCCTCAGCGGGGGATGCTAAAACTGAACAGAAAATTATTGAATTATGAAAAAAATATATTTAGTTCTATTGGTGATAAGTGTTGTGGGACTTTCAGGAATTAATGCTCAACAATCACCTTTATATACGCAGTATATGTTTAATCCGTATATAATTAACCCGGCGTTTGCGGGGACCAATCTGTATTACCAGATCAGGTCGAGTCACCGATTCCAATGGGCAGGCTTAACTGATGCCCCTATTACCAATGAAATAGCTTGTTATGGGCCGCATTCCTCAAAGGATATGGGCTTTGGAGGTTATATTTATAATGATATTACCGGGCCGACCAGCCGTACAGGATTAATGGGAACCTATGCCTATAATATTGCAATTAATGCTGACTTCAGGGTATCTGGAGGTTTATCCGTTGGCCTGATGCAATATAAATACGATAAAGGAAAGATTGACGTCCTGGATGCTGGAGATCCCTCAGATAATGATGAAGTTGAAGCTGTTTTTACACCCGATGCAAAGCTTGGTTTCCTGCTTTATGCGTATAATATGCATTTTGGAATTTCAGCTGATCAGATCCTGCATAACGATTTTAAGAAGGAAGGTTTTGGAAGGTTAACACGTCACTTTTATATTCTTGGAGGATATAAATTTTTTGTAAATCCTCATCTGGCACTTGACCCGTCGGTCATGATGAAGAAGGTAATTGGGGCGCCATTTCAGGCTGAAATAAGCTGTAAAGCTACTATGCAGAAGAAATTCTGGGGTGGGTTGTCATTCCGTTCAAAAGAATCCCTTTCGGTACTGTTGGGCTATATTCATAATGAAAAGATTGAGATCGGATACTCCTATGATATTGGTGTGAATACTATGCGCCGGGTGCATACCGGTTCGCATGAAATGATGATAGGGTATAAGTTTGACGATATTAAGAAGACACGCTAAGATGAGGAGTAAAGTACTGTTGTCCGTTTTTATATTTTCTCTTGCATGCTCATCAGGCAGGCGTAAGCTTATTCCCGAAGATGATATGGTTAATATTTTAAAAGAGATGCATATTTGCGAAGCTGTTTTCACTACTTCACATATACGGGATTCAAAATTTGGCTATACTGACTCATTGAATGTTTACGACTCAATTATTACCAGGTATGGCTACACCACTGCAATGTACGACTCCACTATAAAATACTATGTTTATCATACTGAAAAATTTGAAGAACTGTATGATAAGGTTATTGAAGAATTAAACAAACTTGAGGGTGAGGTATTGGATTCGATAAAGAATAGAAACACTCGGGACTAATCCATTACATTATTTAAGCCTTTTTTGTATCTTCACAAAATCAGAGTTTTATTATTTGTAGATGCTTTATTTTGTTTGAATAAAACATGAAAAGGCTTTAAAAAAGGGCTAAATATAGCCCACGGATTTATCCGGGGGTAGGTATATGCCTATATACAAATCGGACTTTAGTCCGTAATATAAATGAAACTACCTGCAAAAGATTATGATCCTGTGCTTTAGCACATACAACAAATATTTATATACAGTATACTATTAATGTTTTATATAGCTCATCATGCGTCGCATTACTGCCAATTATATAATTCCGGTTACTTCTGCACCCATGCCATTTGGCTTGGTGGAAATGGATGATAAAGGCATTATTACCTCTATTATTCCAAAGGAGGAATATAATCCGGACACTTCAATTGAAAAATATGACGGAATAATAGTTCCGGGATTTGTAAATACGCATTGCCATCTGGAATTATCGTATATGAAAGCGAAAATTGCACAGGGAGGAGGTTTGATAGATTTCCTGGCAAAAGTGAGAAAAATAAGAGCAGAAGATCAGGATATAATTGATACTTCGATTTATGAAGCCGATAAGGCAATGCAACAGGCAGGTATTGTTGCAGTAGGCGATATTTCAAATAGTAATCACAGTTTTTTATGTAAATCGCGAAGTCCCATCGCATATCATACTTTTATTGAAATGTATGGGGTGGATGAAAAGCTGGCAGGTGAAATGTACGATCGGGCGATTCGTTTGGAAAATGAAGCGAAATTCAAGGGATTACCGGTTTCTATTACGCTTCATTCTCCATATTCATCTTCATTTGAGTTGAGAGGTATGTTTTTTAAAAAACTGGAACAAAATAGCATATTGTCTTTTCATCACCAGGAATCGCTGGAAGAGCTGGAAATGTTTGAATCAGGTAAGGGGAGGCTGCATGAATTAATGATAAAATTGGGATTAAATAGTACTATATGGAATGAAAAGGGGAAAAGCTCAACAGGTTTTTTACTCGAACATATAAGAAATGATACAAAGATATTACTGGTTCATAATACATTTTCACAGGAAAGTACAATACAAAAAAGTTTGGAAAGTCATCCCAATATTACATGGGTAATATGTCCGGGATCAAACCGGTATATTCAAAAAAAACTTCCTGATATTCCTGTATTTATAAAAAACAGTTGTAAAATTGCTATAGGAACAGATAGTTATGCATCAAATTCCAGTTTGTCGGTTTTGGATGAGATGAAAATTATAACCACCGCATTTCCTGAAATTCTTCTTGCAGATTTAATTGCCTGGGGTACACTAAACGGTGCAAAAGCACTTAATATGGATAGTTACTTGGGATCACTGGATGTAGGGAAAAGACCAGGGCTTAATCTGATAAAAAATGTTGATATAAATAGACTTCAGCTTACACCGGATAGTACAGTTAAACCATTATTTCCGTAACTTTGTTACCTTTCAGATTATATTTACATGGCGACATTTCTTTTTGATAAAATTATTTTTGGACCTGTAGCAAGCCGGCGGTTAGGAGTTTCATTAGGTATCAATCTTCTGCCTAATAACTGTAAGCTTTGTAACTTTGATTGTATTTATTGTGAATGCGGCTGGACCCCGGATGAAAAATCTATTATTAAAAGTTATCACCCCCGTTCTCTGGTAAAACTTACCCTTGAAAGCAAACTCAGGGAGATGAAAAATAACCATGAAGAACTGGATGTAATAACTTTTGCGGGCAATGGTGAACCTACGATGCACCCGGAGTTTGATGGGATAATTGATGACACGGTATTGGTTCGAAATACATATTTCCCGGCAGCAAAAATTGCAGTGCTTTCCAATTCAACACTAATACATAAAGAGCATATTTTCAGGGCATTGCAAAAGATAGAAATGAATATTCTTAAGCTGGATTCAGTTTTCGAACACACTATCCAATTGATAAATCAACCAAGGGGTAAAATATATCCGGATAAGTTGATTAAATATCTAACCAGGTTTAATGGGAAGCTCATCATTCAAACACTTTTTTTACGTGGTGAAGTGAATGGACATATGATAGATAATACTACAGAAAAAGAAATTAGTGCCTGGTTAAAAGCTTTGGGAAAGATTAAACCACAGATGGTCATGATCTATACTTTTGCAAGAGAAACACCTGTTGAAACGCTCCAGAAAGCATCAAAAGAAGAACTCCAACAAATTGCTCAACGAGTTAATAATTTGGGTATAGAAACTCAGATATCTGATTAAACGTGAATAATAAGAAACGTATCCTGGTATGTCCTATCAACTGGGGTTTAGGCCATGCTGGCCGCTGTATCCCTGTTATAAATTATTTTTTGGAAAAAGATCATGAAGTAGTGATTGGAGCGGATGGTCAGGCGCTGGCTTTTCTCCGGCAGGAATTCCCCGAACTGGCAGCAATCCCGTTACCTGATATGGACATACATTATTCAAGGGGTAATACCCAGGTTTTAAAAATCATTGCACAAATACCAAAAATTGTCAGGAGTATAAGAAAAGAACATTTATTTGTAAAAGAACTGGTCCAGCAAGAAAGATTCGACCTTATTGTATCAGATAACCGGTATGGTGTATGGCATCCGGATGTACCTTCAGTAATAATTACACATCAGTTGATGTTGAAATTGCCCGGAATATGGAAGTTTTTTGAGAAAGCCGTACATAAATGGTTCAATAGGCATCTTGCATCATTTATTAAATGCCTCGTGCCTGACGTTGAGAATTTTCCTGGCCTTTCGGGAGATCTGGCACATAAGTACAAATTGAAAAATGTTGAATATATCGGGCCATTAACACACTTTAGTTCTGTAGATAAGGATGTAGTTTCAGTAAAATCAACAGATGTCTTGATTGTTCTTTCCGGACCTGAACCACAGCGTACAAAATTGGAGGATATATTGCTGGCAAAGTTAAGAGGAACAAGTCTGAAGGTAAAACTTGTACAAGGTAAACCAGGTATTTTTCAAAGGAGTGAAAGTAACAATATCGAGATGGTTTCATTCTTGGGCTCTAAATCACTCGTTCAGGAAATCAATAAATCAAAAATTATTATTTGCCGGGCAGGATATACATCCATTATGGATATGGCGATTCTAGGGACAAAGGCACTTCTCATACCGACTCCCGGACAAACTGAGCAGGAATATCTGGCCAGGCACTTAAAAAAGCTCGGCTATTTTGACTTTATTAGCCAGAAAGAATTAAGTTTAATTAATACACTTAAACTGAAGTCGATTCTGGATTCTTTAAAAGAATGCAAAGAAATACCAGATGAGTTGAGAAGAGTTAATTTAGCTAAACTCTCAGATATATTTTCATGACCAGAAAAACTACAATCAGTCCGGTTACCCAGCCCGAATAAACTTCTGATGGTTTATGTGATTTAAGCATTAGACGAGCCATTCCGGTAAAACCTGAGATCAGGATGATTATCATCAAATATTCTAAAATATTTAAATTGAAGGTAATGGACAAGTAAAGGAGCAGGCCAATAATCCCTCCCAACCCTGCCATATGAATGCTGATTTTCAGGTAGTTTGTAATAATTGCAATTACTAACACTGTGGAAGCGGAGGCAAACACGAAAGCAAGAATGATCTCAGTAATCATAAGTTTTTGCAACAGAATATATGTCATAAAATAAATGAAAGAGGTCACAAGCAAAGGAATAAATCGTTCTTTGCGGTTTGCCATCTCAACGGATTGTATGATACCCTGATGCAGGTAAAAAGGAATTAAGCTTAGCGGTAAAAGCAGGGTTGACAGTCCTAAAACGATAAGAATAATGCGAAAAGCAGCCGGATTTGAATAAGGGATAAAAAGATCCATGTTTAAGATGAGCAGCACACCCACTATGGACATAAAAAGCGGATGAAACAGATACGATATGGTTTTAGCAATTATTCTCATCCGGCAATCACAATTCTTTTCTTAAACGGGCTACCTGAATATCCAATTGCTCACGGTATTTTGCAATAGTCCTTCTTGCAATCGGGTATCCTTTTTCCTTTAATATGTCCATCAGTTTCTCATCGGTGAGAGGTTTGCGTTTGTCTTCATTATCAATGCAATCCTGTAGTATTTTTTTTATTTCCCTGGTTGATACTTCTTCACCTGTGTCAGTTTGCATACCCTCCGAAAAGAAATATTTCAAAGGGTAAATTCCAAAATGTGTTTGGATATACTTGCTATTGGCAACGCGTGAAATGGTGGATATATCAAGATGTGTTTTATCGGCTATATCTTTTAAGATCATGGGTTTCAGCTTTGTTTCATCCCCTTCAAGAAAATAGTCATATTGATATTCCAATATGGCATTCATAGTGAGCATCAGGGTGTTCTGACGCTGCTTAATGGCATCGATAAACCATTTTGCTGATTCAATTTTCTGTTTTACAAAATTTAAAGCCTCTTTTTGGTCACGTGAAAAACCATCTTTATTCTTACTATACGCCTGTATCATTTCCGAATAGGTTTTACTTAAACGCAGATCGGGCACATTTTTAGAATTAAGCGACAATTGAAGCTCTCCATCATCATTTTCAAGGGCGAAATCAGGGATAATCTGTTCAAATGATTTGGTTTGGGAGTCACTATATGAACTTCCCGGTTTCGGGTTTAGTTTTAGTATTTCCCCTATGGCTTCTTTCAGGTCTTCCTCGCTTATATTCAGGCGGTTGATAATTTTATCGTAGTGCTTTTTAGTAAATTCTTCAAAATGATGCTTGAGAATTTTATATGCCAATGCTACACCCGGATGATCCTGGTCTTTATTTTTAATTTGCAGAAGCAGGCATTCCTGTAAGTCCCTGGCACCAACACCTACCGGCTCCAGGTCCTGTATTATCCAAAGTATATTAAGGAGTTCTTCTTCGGTGGTTTGTATGTTAAGTGAAAATGCCAGGTCATCTACTATGGCATCAACTTTCCTGCGCAGATAGCCATCCTCATCAATGTTTCCAATCATATATACAGCTAATTGCTGTTCTCTTTCTGTCAGATTTCTCAATCCAAGCTGGCTTTCAAGAAACTCTGCAAACGTGGAGCCTACACTAAAAGGTATTTCTTCACGTTTTTCGTCTTTTGAATAGTTTTGTGTATCCAGTTTATAATCGGGTACATCCTCTTCATTCAGGTAATCTTCAAAAGTAAATTCATCATCTTGTGAAGATTGTTCATCCTGATCTTCTTCTTCGAAGTTTGTGTTCTCATCTTCCACATCTTCCTTCCCTTCTACCAGGGCAGGATTTTCTTCAAGCTCTTTCTTTATCCTCTGCTCCAATTGCATACTGGGTATTTCCAGCAGCTTTATCATTTGTATTTGCTGTGGCGAAAGCTTTTGAAGTAACTTCTGCTGTAATTTCTGGTTCAACATATCAATTCATCTTTCAACGTGCATAAAAATAGCAATTTTTAAGTTTTTTAGAATCAAATTACGAATGAATTCTTCATATATATACAGGATAAAATTTCATGATAGGCAGGGCTACTTCTGTTTCATTATATTAATTTAATAATTAAAAGTAAATCAGGCACTTATATAAATTGATCAAAATATTTTGACAAATCCATCTCTTTATTTGACAAACACTGTAATATTTTTGATAAACGGCATTTTACCTTTAATTATTCAAGACATTGATAATCAACAATATAAATCATTAAATGTTACCCGACACCTTAACAAATCTACATTTTTTACGTAAATATCTAAAGAAACAATGATAAATATCATGTTTTTAACTGTAAAAAGATTAAAAAACTGAAAGTATTTATCAGAACATATTAAACAGATTATCAGTGGGAAGAGAGGAAAAATACCTGAAGAGATATATTAGAAGGAGCATAATCACTATCATTGTTGCTTTTTATACATTAAGTTTGATTGGCCAGGATACTATTTTCATATCAACATTTGATGAACAAATTGTACCAGCTTTCCTATCAGGTGCAGAAGGTCTGAACGGAGGTAAGGATAATTACAATTCATGGGCTATTGGAGTACCTAATGGTGGCAGGGGTTATAGTGATATGCCCGGACAAAAAGGATTTATAGGCAATGCTGATCCCACTGTTGACCATTCAGGAAATAATAGTATGAATTATGTAGCAGGTCAGGGATTATTATCAGAAAGCTTTAAAGAAGGTGAATCTTCACATTATAACAATTCCAGCGAATGGTTTATGACACCTGCTATCAATTGTAGCAATTATTATAATATCAGTCTTACTTTTTGGAGGTGGGCAAATTTTGAGGATTCATATGATAAGGCATATGTTGAAATAAGTACTGATAGCATTTTATGGATTGCTCTTCCTCATCCTCTTCATCCTCAGGATACGTTGTGGACAGAGGTAAATTATGATATTAGTTCCTATGCAAACAGGCAGCAAAAGGTATTTATCCGCTGGAGATCAGAGAGTGATCGCTACATCCATTATTCTGGTTGGAATATTGACGATATAATTATTACTGGTGAATATACAAACACCGATGCTACCTCAGTTTTGAATATTGGAAGTAAACCCGAACCGGTTTCTATTTCATCTATAGTCGATACCTATAAGGAAAGAACTATGGCAATGGATTTTACCGTTACTGATAATGCTTCAGGTGATAATAAACCAACTTTGATAAAAAGTATACTTATTGAACCAGGTGATGCCAATACTATTTCAGATTGGACACTTGTTTTGCATAGTGCAATACTTGAAACACCCTCAAATGGAAAGTCATATATCGGATCAGTAAACCAGGGGAACATCGAATTTATATTGAATACACCTGATACAATAGCAGATGGAGGTTCAAAGAACTACGAATTGAAAATATATTTATTACAAGATTTATCGGGAATAAATGATAATGATATACTTGACTTTACAATTGACCATGCGCTTTTTAAATATGATGGTTCTGGTTCATTTATTCATTCAGGTATTGTATATAGTGGTTCAATTTCTGTGAATATTGAAGCAACTAAATTGGCAATTACCTCCATCCCTTCTTCTGTAGGTGTTATTAATCGCAGCCTTTTCCCAATGTTAAAAGTTACAGCCCAGGATGAAAATGGTAACAGGGACCTTGATTTTATGGGTACAATTTCTTTAAAAAATTCTGGAAACCTGGCTATGGAAAATGCAAGTGTTACAGCAGTTCAAGGTTTGGTTGCTTTTAACAGATTTCATTTTACTGATCTGGGTGGACCTGTTTACTTAAGTACAATAAATACTTCTATTCCCAAGTTGGATAATGATTCTGTTATTATTACTATAGTTAATGAAATTCCCGATACATTATTTGAAACCAATTTTGATAACAATTCACTTGCAGGCTGGACAACAGGAGCCAATGGTTTAAATGGGGCACCGGATAATAATAATTCCTGGCAAATTGGAGAACCTAAAGGAGGCTTGGGTTACAAAGACCTTACACCGAAAGGCTTTATAGGAAATCCCGATCCGGTTAGTGACCATAGTGTTGATAACACATCCAATATAGTAATTGGCCAGGGACTGGGCACTTCAAGCAAATTTCAGGGGGTTTCATCCCATTACAATCTTTCAAATGAGTGGATACAGACTCCGGTTATAAATTGTACGGGTATGGTTGATGTGGAATTATCATTCTGGCGCTGGGCTAATTTTGAAAATGGGCAGGATAAAGCCTATGTAGAAGTTAGCAATGACGGATCAAACTGGTATCAGCTTTCACATCCGTTTTATCCTCAGGATGTTGTATGGACCCTGGTTACTATAGATATTTCAGCTTATGCAAATAATCAACCAACAGTATATATCAGATGGAGGTCAGAAAGTAGCATGGTAGATCATTATTCTGGTTGGAATATTGATGATATTTCTGTCACAGCTGTCAGACAAACTTCTACTATATGGACAGGCATAGTTTCCTCAGATTGGGATGATCCTATGAATTGGGACGTACAGAGTGTACCAACATCTTCAACAGTTATTACAATTCCTGGAACTGCTTCTGTATTTCCAGAAGTGTTACACTATGCTGAATGTAAAAGTGTGCTGATTGAAACCGGAGCAAGCCTCATTATACAAACATCTGCTTCACTTGATATTATTGGCGATTTAACATTATTGAGTACATCGCAGATAAAGTCCGCTATATTGGATTTAGGTAGTCTGAATGTATATGGTAATACAATATATAGTTTTGTAAATACTAGTATTGGATGGAATCATTTTTCATCACCAGTTGATAATGTTGATTCAAAAATTTTTGGGAATAAGGTGTACTATTATAATGAGCCGGTTTCAAGCATTAACTGGAACAATGGTTGGACAAAAACTACTGAAATAATGCAGGCTGGGAAAGGATATAATACCTATAATGGGTCACAAATTACAAGGCAAATCTCCGGTACTTTGAACACAGGCTTTCAGGAAGTAATCATTACAAACACAGATAGTGTTGAGATTCCGGAGCATGAAGGCTGGAACCTTGTAGGTAATCCATATGCTTCTGTTATTGATTGGGATGCACCAAATGGCTGGATTAAAGAAAATGTGGAAAATGCTATATATATTTGGGATCCGGTTCAAAATAATTATCGATCATATGTTGATGGAGTTGGAACAAATGGGGGTTCAAGATATATTGAGCCTATGGTAGCTTTCTTTGTAAAAGCAACGAAACCCGGACAAGGCAGGATTGGAATGGATAACAGGGTTAGAACAGTTTCTCCTTCAGCCATTAAATCAAAATCACTTAAAGGGGGAAGTGTTTCAACAGAAATTTCTCTGGCTGTATCAAATCAGCAATACACTGATGAAGCTGTGATAAGGTTTAAAGAAGATGCCAGCTTGCAATATGATGAAGATATGGATGCTTATAAGATGTTTTCAACACAAAATGGAGTTCCGCAAGTTTACACACAATTCTGCCTAAATCAACCTATGGCTATCAATTCCCTGCCAGTAATTGACAGCAGCATAAGCATTCCGGTTTATATTAAAGTGAATTCAAATAGCGAATTGAGTTTAAAAATCAATTTACCCGGAGAATTAACTAAAAACAGGATAATAATACTGGAAGATAAAAAGAAAGGGACATTTATAAATATGATAGATCAGCAAGAATTTATTTTTACTGCAAATGTACTGGACGATACAAACAGGTTTGTGCTTCATATTGCTTTTCCATTGGATGTACAGGTTAGTTCAAAGAATGTTACATGTAATGCATCGAATGATGGAATGATTGATTTAACTGTCAATGGAGGCATTGCACCCTATATTATAACATGGACAACAAATGACTCAGCACAAAGTCTGATTAATCTTGCGGCTGGAGACTATTCTGTAAAAATTACCGATCAAATTGGGAATGAGTTTTCAGAAATAATAAAGATTCTTGAACCGGAAAGGATACAAATTACTTCTTATGTTACAAATCCATCTTCTCCCGGCATAGCTGATGGTTTAATTGATAATGTAATAAAAGGAGGAATACTTCCATACACATATTTCTGGTCTGATAATTCTTCAGATGAAGACTTAACAGGTATAACAGCCGGAATGTATACAATAACCGTTATTGATAATAATGGATGTTTTGCTATAGATACCATTATTCTTTTAGATCCGGAGACCGGTACCAATCTGCTATCTGAAAATAAATATATTGAACCTGTAATATACTCTAATGGTAGCCAGATATTCATTCAGTCAAATAACGAATTTCAGGATAATTGCATCTTTAAAGTGTTTACAATAGAAGGCAAATTAATTTTGAGTCAAAATATCGAAAGCAATTATAGTATTATTAATTTAAAAAATGAAGGTGTATTTTTAGTAAAACTTACTTCTGATGGTACTACCTATTCAAAGAAACTATATTTAAAACCCTAGAATTGAACATATCTAGTCATTTAATTGTTAATATTTATCATTGGGGAATTCTGTTTTATTAGTAAATTTGATAAGAGAATTATAGAATTATGAAACGTGTAGTTGGAACATTGACATTACTCTTCTTTTTTGTTTTGTATGTATTGGGGCAGCCGGGTCCTAACCCTGCACCTGTGGATGGGGGACTTGGTATTTTAATTGCAGCAGGTTTATTTTTTGGGGTGTCGCGTTTACGAAAGAAGAGGAATGAACTTTAAGCAGGAATACAATTTCCTGTTTATACGCCATGAGTAATTCAAATTGTCCTATTTATGGTAAATAAAATCAGGAAGTTTTACGAGAAAAGGTCAGATTTAGAGCTATTTCTTCTTAAATCAGGAGTTTTATATATCCTCTGGTTAGTATTAAAGTTATTATTTAATAATATTCCGGTTTTAATTCCTGTAGCAGAGTCAGTTAGCAGGGTGTATACTCAGTTTATCCTGTTGTCAGGAGAATTGGTACTTCGCATATTTGGATATAATCCGATTTTGGATGGGAACCACTTGTTTATAGACGGTTCGCGAGGAGTTACCATTGTAAAAGGTTGTCAGGCATGGTTTTTAATGTCCGTTTATGCAGGCTTTATTATTGTTTATCCGGGAAACAGAAAATCAAAGTACTGGTTTATAATAATTGGGTTAATTATCCTGGTATTTCTTAATATTTTGCGCATATCCGGTATGGTATTGGTCTCGTATTATGCACAGGAAAAGATGCGGCTATATCACAAATATATATTTAAAACCATTTTACACCTGAGTGTCTTTATAATGTGGTTGTTATGGGTTTCAAAGCACGGCAAGAAATTGATAAAAACATGAGTAAACCCGGAAAAAAATTTGGTCTTCCGACTCCGGACTTCTTTCTTAATGAATTATCTCACTCCTGATACTTCTAACAATCTCTTTAACTTCATCCAGTATTTCAGGAGTAATGCTTATGTTTATATTGTTTGCAGAAATAACTTTATTCACAGTATCAATATTTACTCCTTCCCCAAATTTTACATCAATTTTATCAAAAGATTTTTTTAGCATTTTTAGCATAAGCAGATATTTGGCAACAGTAATATCGTCACGGTTATTACTCAATAATGCGATAAGAGAATTAAGTGAGTATTTTTGAACAGCAATACGTTCTGCAATTTCAGTGTTATGTATATCCTGGCAGGCTATATTGGAAGCAATATATAAAGCTTCAATCCATCCTCCAAGCATAATAAGGGCAGCAGCATTACCTTGTGAGTTGCTTTTTAAATACTCATCGGTAGAATAGTAAATTCTGCTTGCTATTTCATTTAAAGTATCTTTATTGTTATTGCCCTCATCGATGTAGTCGGCAGCAGCGGTAAAATATTCTTCGGGGATACTAAGATCGGAAGATAGTTTGTGTATTACTGTTAAATATTCCAATGCTGCCTGAAATTCTTCAAAATTTCGGGCATAGCTAAGATCAACTCCATAAATCCCCAGGTTTAGGGCTTTTTCGGAACTTGATACATAACCATCAGCATTGGAGACAGGATTTAAAATGGAAGGATCATAAACAGCACCTACCTCTTCGAAGAGACGAGACATCTCTACAGGTGGATACATATTATAGAATATAGCCCTGGTTTCATTTTTTCTTTTTTGTTGTATTATCTGGAGATCTTCTGCTGTCATAGAAGATTGATCGTCCTGGGAAACATCTTTGTTAGAAGTTTTACAGCTGAGAGTAAAAATGAGCAGAAGAATAAATAATGACTGTGAAGTAAAATTCTTTTTCAACATATGGTTATGTTTTACTAAAATTTACGTACTAAAGATATAGAAATTATAAGTAATCCACAAACGTAAACGGTGTATTATACTATCGTTTATTAATTGAATTGTTTAAACATATTGAGCTAAGTATATTAAAAAAGTTTTACCTGAGCAAGCAAGATAATGATTAATCTAATAATACGATCCTCTGTCTTATGGTAATTAGGGCATCTTACAACTGATTCGCTATGGCAGAAAGCTCGACTATGTCAATCAATAAAAAAACAGTTGAAAAGTAGTAATTTAGTATTATAATTTTTTTTATACAAAATATTTTCTCAACTATAAAAAACCAAATACAATACATTTCGTAAACTAGTACATTTATTGTATATTTATACTATAAAGCAAATATGGGGAAGTAATAATTTTCCTCTGTCAGAAGAATAATAATATGAATTAATTGGGTTTACCTTTTAATCAAATAATTAAAATTGGAAAGTAAAATAGCAGAATCGGTTAAAATTCAACAATATTTGCTTGAAAGCATTCCATATGTTGCATGGTATGTTGATATTGAAGGGATCTTTGTTTATGCAAATAGGCAATATTGTATGATGTATAATCTCAGTCCTGATGAAATCATTGGTAAAAATTACTATGACTTGTTTCCTGAGGATATTGCAGAAAAATACCGGGCAAATGATAAGAGGGTGATGAAGATGAAAAAACCAATTGCCTATGAACATATTACTGATGGCAAATGGTATTCTACTGTACTTTCACCGATTATCGACGAGAATAATATTGTAATAGGATTGACAGGTGTTCAAAGAGATATCAACTTTCAAAAACAGATAATGCATACGCTTAATATTGAGCGTGAATTTTTACAGGCATTGATGGATAATATTCCATTTACTATTTATTTTAAAAACCTCGAAGGAAAATATACTAAGATCAATAAAGCATATGCCACATTAATCGGGGTATCAGACCCTGATGATGCATTGAATAAGGATGAATTTGATTACTTTGATAAGGAATATGCTAATACAAACCATATTGAAGATTTAACTGTTTTACGTACGGGTGAATCAATAAATGGGAAGGTAGAACTGGTGAAGAAACCAAAAGGGGAATATGCCTGGATGTATGCAACTAAAGTAGGCGTTATTGATGAAAATGATATTGTAACAGGAATGGTTTGTATTGCATATGATATTACAGAAAGAAAACTTAACGAACAGAAATTACTTGAAGCGAAAGAGAAAGCCGAAGAAAGCGACAGGTTAAAAACAGCATTTCTGGCTAATATGTCGCATGAAATCCGCACTCCTATGAATGGAATAATTGGCTTTTCAAATCTTCTTAAAAACCAGGATTTGCAGGATGGTGAAAAGACAGAATATATTGAACATATAAATACATGCGGTAATACACTGCTGAATTTGATTGATGATATAATTGATATTTCAAAAATTGAAGCAGGTGAATTAAAGGTAAAAATGGCACGTTGTCAGGTAAATGATGTGTTAACGGATTTGCAAAAGACATTTGAAAATTCGCAAAAAACCTACTATAGAAGAAATGTTGATCTTATTTTTAAGCCGGGTATAACGGAAAATGGTTTTTCTATTTTTACCGATCCATACCGTTTCAGACAAATTATTTCAAACCTTATTGGCAATGCCATTAAATTTACTGAAGTAGGTAGCATAGAGTTTGGGTATTATCAGAAAGACCAAAATTATCTGGAGTTTTATGTAAAAGATACCGGAGTAGGAATCCCGGAAGATAAACTCGCTATTATCTTTGATCGTTTTCAACAGATTAATGAGCATAAACATTTAAATCAAAAGGGGACCGGATTAGGTTTAGCGATTTCAATGCACCTTACACATCTGTTGGGTGGAGAAATGCGTGTTGAATCAAAGGTGGGTGCAGGATCAACTTTCTTTTTTACATTGCCTCATAATAACAAAGCCTGAATATTTCCAAATATCAGGTTTCTTCAACTATTTTTATTATTCATGTAACATATATTATTGTTTTGGTTTTTTTAAAATACCTGAGTAACTTTGCTTTTACCAAACCACTTTTTATTAAACATGCTTACCCAGAATTTGGTAAAAACCATTGAGAAGGCTATTAATAACAACTGGCAATTACCTTCCCTGACTAACTATAATGGAGTTTCATATTCCTATGGAGAGGTTGCTTTGCGGATAAAGCACCTTCAGAAGTTGTTTATACAGCACCAAATCAAACCTGGAGATAAGATCAGTTTAATAGGAAAGAATGCTGCTGAATGGGGAATAATTTATCTCGCAACAATAACCTTTGGAGCCGTAATTGTGCCACTTTTACCGGATTTTAAAAGGGAAGATGTTATCAATCTGATAAATCATTCCGATTCGTTATTGTTGTTTAGTGGAGCACAGTTAAAAGCCGAACTAGATATAAGTAAAATGCCCAATATTAAAGCAATTTACAGCCTCGAAGATGTTGAAAAATTTGAGAAAGAAGTAAGGAGCAAAGAGACAAACGATGAAAATAAAATAAGTTTTAAAAACATTGAAAACTCTGAATTAGCTGTGATTAGTTATACCTCAGGTACTACTGGATTTTCAAAAGGAGTGATGTTAAACCATAATAGCCTTATGGCGAATGTGCTGTTTGCACAAAACAATATGCCTCTTGAACCTGGAAACAGAATCCTCTCATTTCTCCCCATGGCGCATGCATATGGATGCATGTTTGAATTTTTATTTCCTTTTACTTTGGGTTGTAATGTTGTTTTTCTTACAAAAATACCCTCCCCGCAAATTATTGTGCAAGCATTTAAAGAAGTTAAGCCCGAGCTGATATTATCAGTACCCTTAATTATTGAAAAAATTTATAAGAAACAATTATCCCCGGTCCTTTCACAGAAAAAGATGAAGGTTCTGTTAAAAATACCGGGGCTTAAAAAAATTATTTTCAAGAAAATAAAGGGGAAATTATCAGAAGTATTTGGTAATAATTTTCGTGAACTGGTCATTGGTGGGGCTGCATTTAGTAAAGAAGCAGAGCACTTTTTGCGAAAAATCGGATTCCCTTTTACTATTGGTTATGGCATGACGGAATGTGGCCCATTAATCAGTTATGCCGCATGGGCAAAAGCAAAACTTGAATCATGTGGTAAACCTATTGATTATATAGAAGTGAAAATAGATTCGGATGATCCGGTTAATATACCTGGCGAAATACTAATAAAAGGTGAAAATGTGATGCTTGGTTATTATAAGAATAAAGAGGCAACGGATGCATCAATTGATGTTGATGGCTGGCTTCATTCAGGTGATCTTGGGATTTTAGATAAAGATAATTATATTTTTATTAAAGGGAGAAGTAAAAGCATGATACTTGGTCCTTCAGGACAGAATATTTATCCTGAAGAACTGGAGAATAAAATCGATAGCCAGGTGTTCGTATTGGAATCATTAGTTGTGGAACGTGATAGTAAACTTGTAGCGCTGGTATGCCCTGATCCGGATTATACTAAAAGGGAAAAATTGAATGATGAGTCTCTCTTGTCATTGTGCGAGGAGTATATAAAGACCTTAAATAAAGATATGCCTGCATATATGAATATTTCACGTGTTGAGTTACATCATGAGGAGTTTGAAAAAACACCGAAAAAGAGTATTAAGCGATTTTTATATACCGAAAATAAGTAGCCTTCTATTCGGATTCCAAAATAGCCCTGTTTATAAATTGATTAAAAGCATACATTAAGTTAAATGCTTTTATAATCTCTGGGAAAAACGCCTTTTTAAGAATAGAGGCTTCATCATATTCTTTAAGCAAAGTATAGCTTTTAAATTTTAATAGATCAACATCCTTAAAATCATTTGGAAAATCTTTAGGCGCTTTTTTTAATTTATCACCGTATATTTTTGGGAATAGCTTTTTAAAAGCAGAATTGTTAAGGATCTTTTTAAATTCTTCCGTATTACCATAAATTTCATTTCGAACAGCTTTTAGAACGGGTGCTTCAGGCATATATATTCCTCCTCCAATAAAACATCCTCCCGGTTCAATATGGAGGTAATATCCGGCAAGTCCGCTTTTTCGACCGCTTTGTACAATATGTGCTCCAAAGTTGGTTTTGTAGGGAGTTTTGTCATTTGAAAACCTTGTATCCCTATAAATTCGATAAATGCTTTCTTTTGCGCTGATTGTTTTTATTAGCGGGTCAAATTTACTGATCTCAGCAATCATCATATTTACAAATAATTCAAAATTTTCCCGGGCCTCATTGTACCATTTTTTGTTCTCCTGAAACCATTCCCTGTTATTATTATTAGAGAGGGTTTTTAAAAATTCAAGAATCGTTGTATTTAAAATCATTATTGTAGTAAATTAGATTTCTGAAAAAACAATATAATAAAGGTATTGTTTTAATTTGGTTTCAAACAATGATTTCTGGATGAAAAAATATGTAATAATTGTTGGAGGTGGCAAGGGACAACGAATGCAATCGGAGGTTCCAAAGCAATTTTTGTTACTTGAAAATAAACCTGTAATTGTTCATACTATTGAGGTTTTTCAAAAGTATGATCGGGATATATCGTTTATAATTGTTTTACCTTCTCAATATGTTGATCAATGGAATGATGAACTCGCAAAGTATCTAAATACAGATTTAGTGCAAATTACACAGGGAGGAACTGATCGTTTTTATTCGGTGAAGAATGGATTATCACTCATCCCGGAAGATGATGCACTTGTAGCCATACATGATTCTGTAAGACCATTGGTTTCTTTGGCCACAATACAGCAATGCTTTAAAATTGCTGAAGAAAAGGGGAATGCAATACCTGTTATAGAAGTTAGTGAATCTGTCAGAATTATAAATGAGGAGGGAAATAAGACCATTGACAGGTCTCGTTTACGATTGATACAAACACCACAGGTTTTTTATGCGGGTAAACTAAAGGATGCTTACAGACATGAGTTTTCGGCACAATTTACAGATGATGCCAGCGTTTTCGAAAAAGCTGGTAATACAATAAACCTGGTTGAGGGGAATAAGGAGAATATTAAAATTACCACCCCTGAAGATATGGAAGTGGCAACAGTATTTTTAAAAATGAGGTTTAATTGTTAAAGCTTTTTCTTTATCTCGGTTTCCTTGAAGGCTTCGATAATATCACCTACCTTAATATCGTTATAGTTAGATATATTTAATCCGCATTCAAGGCCGGTAACTACTTCCTTAACGTCATCTTTAAACCGTTTTAGTGATCCAAGTTCACCGGTGTATAATACAATCCCTTCACGTATTAATCGTACTTTTGAATCCCGGTTTATTTTTCCTTCTTTCACCATGCATCCTGCAATAGTGCCGACTTTGGTGATCTTGAATGTCTCAAGTATTTCGAGCGTAGCAACGACTTCTTCCTTAATTTCAGGAGACAACATACCTTCCATGGCAGCTTTCACGTCCTCTATTGCATCATATATTATAGAATACAGACGTACATCTATTTCTTCTTTTTCAGCTAGTTTACGAGCATTCATGGATGGTCTTACCTGGAAACCAATGATGATAGCATCGGAAGCTGCAGCAAGCAGAATGTCACTTTCAGAAATTTGACCAACGGCCTTATGCCTGATTACTACTTCAATTTCAGGCGTGCTCAACTTAATGAGAGAATCAGAAAGTGCTTCAACAGAACCATCTACATCTCCTTTAACAATGATGTTAAGTTCCTGGAAGTTTCCAATGGCAATACGACGACCAATTTCATCAAGAGTAATATGTTTTTGTGTACGTAATCCTTGTTCACGCTGCAACTGCTCACGCTTTGATGCAATTTCTTTTGCTTCACGATCTGATTCCATTACGTTGAATGTATCACCAGCCTGTGGAGCTCCGTTCAATCCAAGTATTAATGCTGGTGTTGAAGGATCAGCTTCTGTTATTCTATTACCACGTTCGTTGTACATGGCTTTTACGTGTCCAAAGTGAGTGCCGGCAAGTACCAGGTCTCCAATGCGTAGTGTTCCATTTTGTACAAGTATAGTAGCTACATATCCCCGGCCTTTATCCAGTGATGATTCAATAATTGTACCTGAAGCTTTTCTGTTTGGATTGGCTTTAAGGTCAAGCATTTCAGCCTCGAGTAAAACTTTTTCAAGAAGATCATCCACTTTAATTCCATTTTTTGCAGAAATTTCCTGTGATTGATATTTACCTCCCCAGTCTTCCACCAGGAAGTTCATATTTGCCAGTTCTTCCTTTACTTTTTCGGGGTTTGCAGATGGTTTGTCTATTTTATTAATAGCAAATACAATAGGTACACCAGCAGCATGAGCATGATTTATTGCTTCTACTGTTTGTGGTTTAACACCATCATCAGCGGCAACCACGATAATTGCCACGTCAGTAACCTGCGCTCCCCTGGCCCTCATAGCAGTAAATGCTTCGTGTCCTGGTGTATCAAGGAAAGTAATTTTACGTCCATCTTCAAGCATAACATTATATGCTCCAATATGTTGGGTTATGCCTCCGGCTTCTCCTGCAATTACATTGGTGTTACGCACATGATCAAGAAGTTTTGTTTTACCATGGTCTACGTGTCCCATTACAGTTACGATAGGTGGTCTGGGTACAAGGTCTTCCTCGTTATCTGCTTCTTGCGCAATTGATTCCTGGAGTTCAACACTTACAAATTCTACTTTATAACCAAATTCATCAGCAACAAGTGCCATTGTTTCAGCATCAAGTCGTTGATTAATAGAGACAAATAACCCCAGGCTCATACAAGATGAGATAATTTCGTTAACCGGTACACTCATCATAGATGCGAGTTCATTAACGGAAACAAACTCAGTAACTTTAATAATATTTTTGGTTTTTTCTTTTTGTTCTATTTCTTCCTGCAGTTTCTGGCTTATTGCATCTCTCTTTTCCCTTCTGTATTTTGATCCTTTGGATTTGCCTTTTGATGTTAACCTTGCAAGAGTATCTTTAATTTGTTTTTGAACATCTTCCTCACTTATATCCGGACGATAGGTCTTTTTCTTTTTACCTTTTTTACCTTTTACTAATTCTTCATCTTCTATTTCTCCTCCTTTTTCATCCTTGAAAATGCGTTTTCTTTTTTTCTTCTTGCCAAAATCATCATCACGGGAGGAAGCAATAGGTTTTTTATCTTTATCTTTTTGAGCAGGTAAGTCTATTTTACCTACAACTGTAGGACCGGCTAATTGTCCAACGTTGGCTTTGATAACTTTTTCTTCTTCGGGTTCTTCATCAGCATCAATTACTTTTTCTTTTACTTCCTGTTTAGTAGTTTTTGCTGCTTTTTCAAATTCTTTTTTCTGTTGTTTTTCAATCCTCTCCTTTTCTTTTTCTTTTTTTGTCTTTCTTGCCGGACGGGTTTTTTGATTCATTGACTCCAGATCAATTTTACCTACAACACGTACTTCAATTTCTTTTTCTGGTTCAATTCGGGTTACTTCTTCAATTACTTTTTCAGGTTCTTCTTTTTTAGTAGTTTCTTCCGGCTCTTTCTCAACTTTTGGTTCCTCTTTTGGTTCGGGTTCTTCCTCCTTTTCTTCTTCCTTTACTTTTTTCTTGGTTATTGAATCCAGATCAATTTTACCAACTACTTTTACGGTTGCTTTTTCTTGTTTTTTTAGTCGGTTATCAATGTGGGAACCCACTCCTGAGGGATCTTTTATAATAATTTCTTCTTCGGTTTCTATGCTTGAATCTTCAGTTTTTGTTGTTTCTATATCATTTAATGTAACAGATCCTTTACTTTCTTTAAGTTTATTAATCTGAATTTTTTCAGATTCCTTTTTAACTTTGGTATCAGTACTATACTCATTCGTGAGCAGGAAGTACAATTCATCAGATACTTTTGTATTAGGGTTTGAATCCAGATCAAATCCCTTCTTATGAAGAAAATCAACAATAGTAGAAATCCCCACGTTTAATTCACGGGCCACTTTACTTAATCTTCTTGTTATGCCTTCACTCATAAGCAATTTCCTATTGTTTTTACGGCACTAAGATAAACAATATATACAAAGTTATATTGTTTTCGGCCTATTATTCAAATTCTTCTTTTAAAATCTTAATTACTTCTTTTATGGTTTCTTCTTCGAGGTCAGTACGTTTTACCAAATCTTCAATTGATAATTCCAGAACGCTTTTTGCAGTGTCGCATCCTATAGCTTTTAATTCATCGAGTATCCAGCTTTCGATTTCATCTGCAAATTCTTCAAGGTTAACATCTTCGTCATCCAGATCTGCTTCTCGGTATACGTCAATTTCATATCCCGTAAGCTGACTTGCCAATTTAATATTCAAACCACCTTTACCAATTGCCAATGATACTTCACTAGGTTTGAGAAATACTTCAGCTTTCTTTTCAGCTTCCAGTATTTTTATGGAACTGATCTTTGCCGGGCTTAATGCTCGTGTAATATAAAGTTGGGTATTTGGTGTAAAGTTTATGACATCTATGTTTTCATTCCTTAGTTCCCTTACAATACCATGAATCCTTGATCCTTTCATCCCAACGCATGCTCCAACCGGATCAACTCTTTCATCATACGATTCTACTGCTACTTTTGCCCTTTCTCCGGGTACCCTTACAATGTTTTTAATGGTTATTAGTCCATCAAAAATCTCGGGAACCTCAAGTTCAAATAGTCTCTCGAGGAATATTGGTGAAGTACGCGATAATATTATCAACGGATTGTTATTCCTCATTTCAACTCTGATCACAACAGCTCTAATGGCATCCCCTTTACGAAAATAATCAGATGGTATTTGTTCTGTTTTTGGCAGGATAAGCTCGTTTCCTTCATCATCCAGGATAAGGATTTCACGTTTCCATACCTGGTAAACTTCTCCAGTTACTATTTCACCAATACGATCTTTATATTTTACAAAAACATTGCTTTTTTCAAGATCTAAGATACGGCTTGTAAGATTCTGACGAAGTGATAAAATAGCCCTTCGTCCAAAGTCGGCAAATTTTACCTCATCAGTCACTTCTTCTCCCAATTCATAGTCCGAATCAATCTTCTTGGCTTCACTAAGAGCAATTTGAAAATTGGGATCTTCCACTTCACCATCCTTCACAATTTCCCTATTTCTCCAGATTTCGAAGTCTCCCTTGTCGATGTTAATAATTACATCGAAATTTTCATCGGTACCATATTTTTTTTGCAGCATACTTTTAAATACGTCTTCCAGGACACTCATCATTGTTGCCCGGTCAATACTTTTAAGTTCTTTAAACTCCGAAAAAGTTTCAATTAAATTAATATTGTCCATTGTAAGTCCCGACTTTAAAAATTAATAATCAGTGTAGTTGACTTAATATCTTCTAATGCAATCTTTTTTACCAGATCTTCATTTTCAGGCACATTCTTTTTAGCCTTCTTTTTACCTTTTATAAGTTCCAGCTCTATATTTTTCCCATCAAAAGATTGAAGTTTCCCTTTATGTTTTATCCCTTCATGCGTGATAACTTCAACATCTTTACCCATGTGTTTTTTGTATTGCTGGGGTACCTTAAAAGGTAATGTCAGACCAGCAGAAGAAACTTCTAAAGAGAAATCTTCTTTTTCACGGTCTAACTGACCTTCAATACAGCGGCTGATACGAACGCACTCTTCAATACTGATACCTTCAAAACTGTCAATATAAACCTTAATCTGGTTTGCATTATTAACAGTAAGGTCTACAATAAATGACTTCTCATTTATGCAGCCTGTGGCTAGTTTATCTATGTCACTTTTGTTCAGCATCAATTTAAAATAATAAAATAGGGGACTAAAGGTCCCCTATAACACTCCAACACATTTTCAGCTTGCAAAGCTAAAAATAATAACTGAATTGACAAAAAAATATCCATTTTTTAATTATTGCTCAATGAATTATTGAGGAATCATTGTATTTTTATTTCTATCTTCGTTGCTTTAATTTATAAATTGATTTACGCAATAAATTGGGCTTTAATAAACAAAAAATAGTTAACGATCCGGTTTACGGATTTATAAAAATTGACTCTCCTTTTCTTTATGATCTTATAGAACACCCATATTTTCAAAGGTTAAGAAGGATTAAACAGCTGGGGCTGACAAATTTTGTTTATCCTGGGGCAAACCATTCACGTTTTCAACATGCGTTGGGGGCTTTACATCTTATGGGACTGGCAATTGAAGTTGTTCGAAGCAAAGGCCATGAGATTGCTCCCGAGGAAGCAGAAGCTGTAAAATATGCAATTTTACTGCATGATATTGGTCATGGACCGTTTTCCCATACTTTAGAACATACCGTCATACAAAATGTGCCCCATGAATACATAAGTTTGTTGCTTATGGAACAATTGAATGATGAATTTAATGGGGGACTGGACCTGGCCATTAAAATCTTCAGGAATCAATATGAAAAAAAGTTTTTGCATCAACTGGTTTCAAGCCAGCTGGATATGGACAGGCTGGATTACCTGAAGAGGGATAGTTTTTTTACCGGTGTAACGGAAGGTGTAATTGGCTCAGACAGGATAATAAAGATGCTGAATGTTGTCGACGATCAGCTGGTAATTGACTCAAAAGGTATTTACTCCATTGAAAAGTTTCTGATTGCCCGTAGATTAATGTATTGGCAGGTTTATTTGCATAAAACCGTATTGGCTGCGGAGAAATTGCTGGTTAACACTTTACTTAGGGCAAAACATTTAGCTCAAAACGGTGTTGAATTATTCTGTACTCCAGCATTACATTATTTCCTTTACAATAATATAGGGAAGGATGAGTTTATAAGTAAAAAAGAAGAAGTGCTGCAAAATTTCACCAACCTTGATGATGATGACATTATTGCATCAGCAAAAACCTGGACCATGCATCCGGACATATTATTATCAACTTTATGTAATGGTCTGAAAAATAGAAAGCTATTTAAGATCGTTATTAGAACTGAACCTTTTTCCAATAAAATATTGTCAACGATTTCTGAAAAAGTACAGAAAGCGTATGCTATCTCAAAAGATGAATCATATTACCTGGTATTAACCGGGTCAATTTCAAACAATGCGTATGATTTTGAGGATGATAAAATCAACATACTTTATAAATCGGGGGAAATTGCAGATATTGCGGAAGCATCTGATATGTTGAATGTATCGGTATTATCAAAAGTGGTTAAAAAATACTTTCTTTGCTTTCCAAAAGAATTTGAAAACGAGATAAAAATTTAAATAATATTTAGATATGGAATTCACAGCCAAAATGATCGCTGAATTTTTAAAAGGAGAAATAGAAGGGAATCCTGATTCAGTGGTAAATGATGTAAGCAAAATTGAAGAAGGAAAACCGGGAACACTTGCATTTCTGGCAAATCCAAAATATGCAAAATACCTTTATGAAACCAGGGCTTCAATTATATTGATAAATAAAGATTTTGAACTTGAAAAAAGTGTAAATACTACACTTATTAGGGTTGAAAACGCGTACAATGCTTTTGCCTCATTGCTCCAGTTGTATGAACAGTACAAACCTCAAAAGTCAGGAGTTGAAGAACCTTCTTACATTTCAAAATCTGCCAGAATAGGGAGCAACGTCTATATTGGAGCATTTGCTTATGTTGGAGAAAATGCAGTGATTGGTGATAATGTAAAACTTTATCCTCATGTTTTTGTGGGCGATAATGCGAAAGTGGGAGATAACTCGAAACTATACTCAGGAGTAAAGCTTTATAGTGAATGTCAGGTTGGCAAAAACTGCATTATACATTCTGGTACAGTAGTCGGTTCGGATGGTTTTGGTTTTGCGCCTGCTGAAGGAGTATACAATAAAATCCCTCAGGTGGGGAATGTTATTCTTGAAGACGATGTGGAGATAGGTGCAAATACATCGGTTGACAGGGCAACAATGGGTTCTACAATCATTCGGAAGGGTGCAAAACTGGATAACCTGATTCAAATTGCTCATAATGTTGAGATTGGTGAAAATTCTGTAATTATTTCTCAATCAGGTATTGCCGGATCAACCAAATTAGGTAAAAATTGTATACTGGCAGCACAGGCAGGAATAGTTGGACACCTGACCATTGCAGATGGCGTAAAAATTGGAGCTCAATCCGGAGTTGCGCATAGCATTAAAGAAGAAGGTGTTGCCATTCTTGGGTCTCCTGCATTCGATTTCAGGGAGAGCAGAAAATCTATCGCCATATACAAAAATCTGCCTCAACTACGTCAGCAAGTAATTGATTTAGAGCGTGAAATAAAGGAACTAAAAGATAAAATGAAATAACCAGGATAATAATAAGTTTTACAATCATAAATAAACTCGCTAATAATTACAGTTTTAATGATTTTTTGTATCTTGCGGGCTAAATTTTTTTAAATAAAATCAATGGCTGATAAACAAAGAACTATTGCTAAACCCGTTACGGTTAAAGGGAAAGGGCTACATACCGGTCTTTTGGTTGAATTAACTTTCTACCCTGCTGAAGAAAACCATGGCATAAAATTTAAGAGAATTGACATGGAAAATAAGCCCATTATTGAAGCACTTGCAGATCATGTTGTTGAGACTTCACGGGGCACTACACTTGAACAAAACGGCGCCCGCATTGGCACAATTGAACATGTTATGGCAGCCATTCATGGCCTTAGACTGGATAACCTTATGCTTGAGGTTACCGGACCTGAGGTACCCATTTTGGATGGAAGTTCTTATCCTGTTATCGAAGCCTTATCGAATGCAGGCATTAAAGAACAGCAAGCCAATAAAGAGTATTATGAGATAACTGAAAAGAAGGTTTTTGTTTGTGAGAAAACAGGGTCAGAGATCATTGCCTATCCTGATGATAATTTCAGTATTGATGTACTTATCGACTTTAATTCAAAAGTGGTTGGTCATCAATATGCTACTCTCAAGCACCTTGACGATTTTAAGGATGAAATAGCAATGTCTAAAACATTTGTTTTTATGCATGAGCTGGAAATTCTGCTTAAAAATAACCTGATAAAAGGCGGGGACCTTGATAATGCCCTGGTAATTATGGACAGACATATGGAGCAGGATGAATTGAACCATTTGGCAGAATTGTTTAACAAACCTAAAATAAAAGTCCAACCCGAAGGTGTATTAAATAATACCGTACTCCATTATCAAAATGAACCAGCAAGGCACAAGCTACTTGATATGGTTGGAGACCTTGCTTTAATAGGTATGCCTATAAAAGGGAAGTTTGTTGCTACTCGTCCGGGGCATTCTGCAAACACAGCTTTTGCAAAAATGATTAGGGCTGAAATTAAAGCAACTTCAAAAAAGGTAAAAGCGCCGAAATACGACCCCAATGAGGAACCACTGCTGGAAATAAACCAGATCATGAAAATACTTCCTCATCGTCCGCCATTTTTACTTATCGACAGGGTGATTAAGAGGGATGAGGAACAGGTAATAGGGATTAAAAATGTTAGTATGAACGAAGGTTATTTCGTTGGGCATTTCCCTGATGAACCAGTAATGCCGGGAGTATTGCAAATAGAAGCCATGGCACAAATGGGTGGTATACTTGTGTTGAATACGGTTCCGGATCCGGAAAACTATGCGACCTATTTCCTGAAAATTGATAAGGTGAAATTTAAGAAAAAAGTGGTTCCGGGCGATACAATTATAATTAGAATGACCCTGATTGAGCCTATACGCAGAGGTATTGCCCATATGTTTGGTGAAGCCTTTGTTGGAGATACGTTGGTTACTGAAGGTGAATTGATGGCACAGATAGTAAAAGTAAGAGGGTTAGAAAAAAATTAAAACTATTAATAAACAGATGAAACAACCATTGGCAAACATACATCCTGATGCAAAAATTGCAGATAATGTGGTAATCGAACCATTTGCAACAATACAAGGGGATGTTGTTATTGAGGAAGGATCATGGATTGGGCCTAATGCAGTATTGATGGACGGTACAAGGATTGGAAAAAACTGCAATATTTATCCGGGTGCCGTAATTGCTGCCATACCGCAGGATTTAAAATTTGTCGGTGAAAAAACAACGGTTGAGATTGGAGATAATACAAATGTAAGGGAGTATGTTACCATAAGCCGGGGGACAAAAGCCAAAATGAAAACCGTAATTGGCTCTAACTGTCTTATTATGGCGTATTCACATGTAGCGCATGATTGTATTATCGGGGATAATTGTATACTGGTTAATGGTGTTCAATTAGCTGGTGAAGTTGAAATTGATGATTGGGCAATATTAGGGGGTACTGTTGTTATACACCAGTTTGTACGTATTGGCAAACATGTATTTATGGCTGGCCGTAGCGGGGCACTTACAGATGTTCCTCCATATGCAAAAGTAGCCGGTGTACCCTGCGATTTCATCGGGCTTAATGCAGTGGGCTTAAGAAGAAGAGGTTTTACTACTGAGAAAATAGCGGAAATTCAGGAAATTTACAGGATTATCTATCAAAAAGGAATGAACAATTCCCAGGCACTTGAACATATTGAAAAGAATATCCCGCAATCGGAGGAAAGAGATGAAATATTGAATTTTTATAAAGGTTCGAAACGCGGGGTTATCAATGCTCGCAAGGGAGAGATACAGTTCTAAAGAAGATTTTGTATTTATAATATTGAGAGCCTCCATTTGGGGGCTTTTTTTATGAAAAAAGATTTTTGGCACAGTAATTGTATTACATTATGTGCAAGCTCCTCTAGCATATACCCGCTTCTTCCGGGGACAGCCGAACACAAAGTTCGGCTTTTTTATTTAAAATAAACAGATTATTGTGGAGAACCGAAATGAACTCTTTTGGGTAATCCCGCAAAACGTCTTACTTCGTTCAGGGTTTTCATCGCTATTTTTTCCGCACGGAAGGACAATTCAACTATTAATTCCTGTATTTCTTTGCGGTTACTCAATAATTCATCTTTTTTCTGCTTTAAAGGTTGGGTGACACTTACAACTGAATCAGCTGTTGCATCTTTAAGGTCTTTATATTGCAGTGAGCCGTTTACATAATCATTCTTCAAGGAATTGTATGCTCCTTCATTACCACAGGCTTTAATGAGTGTAAAAAGGTTTTCAACGCCAGGGCTCATTCTGCCGTCTTTTCGATCCTCGCCTGCATCAGTTACAGCCGATCGTATTTTTTTTCGGATCACATTCTCATCTTCAAATAAACCTATATAGTGTTTTGGGCCAAGACTTTTACTCATTTTTTTTGTTGGGTCAGCCAGCGACATAAGTTTCTGTACTTCAGTAAATAGAGGTTGTGGTTCCGGGAAACATTCGCCAAACTGGTTGTTAAAGCGAACAGCGATATTCCTTGAAAGTTCAAGATGCTGCTCCTGATCTTTTCCAACAGGAACAAAATCTGCTTTATACACTAAAATATCTGCTGCTTGAAGCACAGGGTAGGTAAACAGCCCGGCGGAGATAAAATTGTTACTCTTTCCTTTCTCTTCAAGTTGGGCTATTTTATCTTTAAACTGTGTCATACGGCTTAACTCACCATAGGAAGCCAGGCAATTAAAAATCCAGTTCAACTCTGCATGCTGGGGTACCAGCGATTGAATAAATACGATGGATTTTTCAGGGTCGATACCACAGGCTAATAGTTCAACGGCCATGTTAAATGTATTATCCTTTAGTAATTTGGTATTATATGGCATCGTCATAGCATGAAGGTCTACAACCCCGTATATGCAATTGTACTTATCCTGGATATCAACCCAATTCTTTACTGCGCCAAAATAATTGCCCAGGTGTATTTCTCCTGTAGGCTGAATACATGAAAGTACTACCTTTTTTTGATCCATCGCTTAATTTTTTAATTGTGCTGCAAATCTATAAAATGTTCTATAAAAATTGTACTTTTGCTAACTTTTAAAAACGTTAATTGTATGTAAATAATTAACAACAAAGACAGAACAATGGATTCAACACGGCAGAATAAAGTAGCCAGGTTAATACAAAAAGAATTGGCAGGAATATTCCAGTTTCTCGGAAGAGAGATTACAGCCGGGAAAATGATCACTGTCACCCAGGTAAGGATGACCCCCGATTTAAGTATAGCCAAAGTATATGTAAGTATTTTTCCTGCCGATGAGGATGATGTTGTAATAAACAATATAAAAGAACGTATATCATCCATTAGGAATCAATTAGGTCAAAAAATAAGGCACCAGGTAAAATCGATACCCGAATTGCATATTTACCTGGATGATTCATTGGATTATATTGAGAACATTGAAAAGTTATTAAAATGAAGTATGACCCCATAAAAAAGAGCCTGGGAAAGGTATTTAATAAAAAACCATTTTTAAGGAAACTGTTTTATAAATTATTGGATATCCTTTTACTTCGCACATGGCATGTAAAAAAAGAATTGCGAAGTATAAGGAAAGAGTTAGGCAGGAATGCCAATGTTCTGGATGCAGGTGCTGGTTTTGGACAATACGTGTATTATATGTCATCTGCCGAGAAGCAGTGGAAAATTACAGGTATGGATATTAAAGAAGAACAGATTGAAGATTGCAATATTTTTTTTGGAAAAATAGGCAGAGCAACCCAGGTACATTTTGAAATGGGAGACCTGACTAATCTGCCTAAGACAAAAGTATATGACCTGATATTATGTGTTGATGTAATGGAGCATATTGAAGAAGATGTAAAAGTATTTCAAAATTATGCCTCTGTATTGCGCGATAAAGGGGTATTGCTTATTTCAACACCCTCAGATCAGGGTGGGTCGGATGTACATGATGATCATGAAGAATCATTTATTGATGAACATGTAAGAGATGGATATAATATTGATGAGATAAAACAAAAGATTTTAAGCTCAGGATTTTCTTCCATAAAAGCAAGATATTCGTATGGTTGGCCGGGCAAAATTTCATGGAAGCTATCCATGAAAATACCGATAAGCCTACTGAATATTTCCAAGCTATTTTTTATCTTAATACCTTTTTATTATTTAATTACGTTCCCGTTTTGTTTGCTGTTGAACCTTATCGATGTGAATGGAAATTTTAAAACAGGAACAGGATTGATCGTTAAGGCTGAAAAATAACATTTCTGTTTAAAACAATTAGCTGATAAGGATTTAAACTATTCTTGCAAATTTATCATCAATTTGCGGGAGTATTTTATTTTTATTATATTTAGTATAGTATTAACTAAAACTACAAATCATGAAAAAGAGCATACTAATACTTTATGTAATGTTATTTGCAGCCGTTTTTGTTGCATGTGATGAAGATGATGATGATGACAAGAAAGATAATGGGCCAGCTTACGTTGGAATATGGGTTTATGAATATTACAGCGATGCATATCAAATGGACCAGAAACAAACATTAACACTTACTGAAACGACTTTTCAAGTAATAGTTTCAGGAAACCAGGGGGGGACTTGGATCGATTTGCAGGGTTTTAAAGGCACAATGGTAGTTGATGGTGAAGATGCAGTTATAACTCTTACTCATGCGGGTGCAGCAGGCCCAAGTGGTTCAATTATATGGGAGGATGTAACCACCTCCTCAACTGCTCAATATTTACTTGCTATGGCCTTAAGTGGTCAGACAACAGTAAAAGCTAAAGTTTCCGTTGAAGGTAATTTACTTTCTCTGATATTGGATGAAGATGGAGACAGTGATCTTACGGATGAAGATACTTCAGTTTATACAAAACAATAAATATCAAAGCCGGCAAAGAAAAGCCGGCTTTCTTTTCAAATATTTAGTATCCAGATATCTTCGTTGTTCAATTCTTTTTGAAGCTTATATAACTCTTTGATGGCTGTTCTCCGGTCTGTAAAAGATTTATAAGAAACCCGGTATAATTTATTCTTTGTATCTATCAGAATATTCGGTTCATATCCTTCAGCAGTGAGCTTTGATTTTAATCTGTCTGCATTTCTTCGTTGCCTGTAGCTTCCGGCAATAATGTAAAACTTACTATACTGGGTATAGTTAGAAATAAGTGATTCAGGAATATTATCACCATTGATTTTCTGGGATTTATCTTCTTCATAGTAGAGGGCATCCCTCTTGTCTGCCTGACCATTCAGCTCTTTACTTATTTCTGAAGAGTCGATTTCAGCAACTTTTTCTTTATTGAAAAGCTTCTGTTTTATACCTGCAAAGTCTATCTTCAAATCCTGTAAATAAGGAGTATATTGAGGAATCAGGATCAAAGCAATACCAGCAGCTATAATTACTGATGCAATAATCCATCCCAGGGATTTGTTTTTCTTTGTTCCCATATCATTAGTATTTGAGGATTTAGTATTTGTAGTTTTTGTTCCTTCTCTTGGTATGACTGTTGTACTTCTAATGTCAACGGATTCTTTTTCAATGGGTTTAACCTTTACTTTCGACATACCAAAAGCATCAAGCAAAAGGTTGGATTTTAATTCTTTCCTAAATTGTATTTTTTTCTTTTCATTGGCATATAGTTTACCAATGCCCGGTATCTCTGCTTCTTCACCGTTTGTAAGTTGTTGTTTAATTGATGATACAAATTCTTTAATTATCTCTGAAGCTTTTCCTTTGCTAACTTTCTCTGCTTTTTGGATGTATTTATTTAGCTCGTCATTGTCATCAATAATAAGATTGTCTTTAAAAACTATCTCTTTTGCTGGGGGTTCAATACTGGTCTTGTCATAGCTTATTTTTGCAGGCTGGTATTTACATACGAAACCACCTAAATCCGGGATGATAATAAAATCTCGGTGAAGCAAAATTTCATTTATATGTTCTCTTAATTCCACTCTCCTGTAATATTTTGACAAAATTATGAAAAAATTACTTCGTTTTTGTTCCAGGGAAATTGAAAATATTAGTATTATCAATAGGATATTAACAATTTGCACATATTTTACAATATGAATGAGTGTAAAAGTATGTTTTGCAAAAATTTATAGATAAAAGTTATACTTTTGTGTTCATATCGATAAAAGAGCATTTTAATATAAATGAAAACAAAAATATTAGTAACAGGCGGGCAGGGATATATTGGTTCCCATACAGTTGTTCAATTGATAGATAAAGGTTATGAACCAATTATAATTGACAATCTTTCCAATTCAAATTTGAAAGTTTTGGATAGAATTGAAAAAATTACCGGCATCAGGCCATCATTTAAAAAGGTTGAAATGTGCAACTATGATGAAATGGTGGCATTCTTTTCAGAATTTAATGGAATATCTGCCGCTATTCATTTTGCAGCCTTTTTACAGGTTAATGAATCGGTTGAAAAGCCATTAATGTATTATAATAATAATTTGAATTCAACGATTAATCTGTTGAAATGTATGCAGCAATTTGATGTTCAAAATGTTGTATTTTCATCATCATGCACTGTATATGGCAATCCGGATAAACTGCCGGTTGATGAAAATGCACAGCTTAAACCAGCTGCATCACCCTATGGAAACACAAAAAGGATTTGTGAAGAGATATTGCATGATGCCTCTAAGGCTACCTCCATCCGGACTATTTCATTGAGATATTTCAATCCTATCGGGGCTCATGACTCTGCACTCATTGGTGAAGTGCAACATGGTGTTCCTCATCATTTAATACCTTATGTTACTGAGACTGCCTTTGGAAAAAGGGAAGTACTGAATGTTTTCGGAGGTGATTATAATACGCCGGACGGAACCTGCATCAGGGATTACATCCATGTTGTTGATCTTGCAAATGCTCATATTTCAGCTATTGAAAGATTGATACATATGAAAAGCAGAGAGAAATATGAGGTGTTCAACATTGGCACTGGTGTTGGTTATTCAGTGTTGGATATAATTAAAGCTTTTGAAGAAGCAAATAATATCAGGATAAATTATCGGATTGCACCACGCAGGGAAGGAGATGTAGAAGCTATTTATGCTGACACATCAATTGCAAATAAAGCCCTTGGCTGGAAAGCAGAACGGGGGCTTCATGATATGATGCAATCGGCATGGAATTGGGAAAATAGTTTTAATAAAAACCCATTATAATTATTATGTTAAAGAAAATACTAATAACAGGTGGTGCAGGATTTATCGGGTCTCATGTAGTCAGGTTATTTGTGAAAAAATATCCGCAGTACGGCATTTTCAACCTGGATAAACTTACTTATGCAGGAAATTTGGAAAATCTTAAGGATATAGAAAACGAATCGAATTATACATTTATTCGTGGAGATATTGCAGATGCAACTTTCATCGACGATCTGTTTCAAAAACACAGGTTTGATGGAATAATTCATCTGGCAGCCGAATCACATGTTGATCGTTCCATATCAAATCCCAATGCGTTTATTATAACAAATATTTTGGGAACTACTACATTGCTAAATGCTGCTAAAAAACTTTGGGACGGTAATTATACCGGAAAATTATTCTATCATATTTCTACAGATGAAGTTTTTGGTTCATTGACTAATGAAGGATATTTTGTAGAAACAACACCATATGATCCCAAAAGTCCTTATTCTGCTTCAAAGGCCAGCTCCGATCACCTGGTCAGGGCGTATAATCATACTTATGGCATTCCGGCAATTATTTCCAATTGCTCAAATAATTATGGTCCCAATCAGTTTCCTGAAAAGCTTATTCCTCTTTCCATAAACAATATTATTAATAGCATGAACATCCCAATATATGGGAAAGGTGAAAATGTTAGGGACTGGTTATTTGTTGAAGACCATGCTAATGCTATTGATCTGATTTTTCATAAAGGTAATCCTGGGGAAACCTATAACATAGGGGGCAATAATGAATGGCAGAATATTGAATTAATTAAGAAATTGTGTCAGATTATGGATAATCGATTAAAAAGAATAATTGGCACTTCTGAAAAACTAATTACCTATGTTAAGGACAGGGCTGGACATGACTTGCGTTATGCAATTGATTCGTCCAAAATAGCCAGAGAGTTAGGATGGAAACCTTCTGTTAATTTTGAACAGGGCCTGGAAATAACCGTTGACTGGTACCTGAATAATAATGATTGGTTAAAACATGTATTATCAGGTGAATATACAAAATATTATGAAGATCAGTATGTAAAAAGATAGCCAGCTATTCTACAGTAACAGATTTTGCCAAATTCCTTGGCTGGTCAACATTACAGTTCCTCATTACGGCGATATGGTAAGATAATAATTGTAATGGTACAACAGTAAGCAATGCCCCTAATTCTTCAGATGTAGTAGGAATTTCAATGATGTGGTCTACCATCTTCTTTATAGTTTTATCACCTTTTGTGACCAGAGCAATTACTACACCATTTCGGGCTTTCACTTCCTGGATGTTACTTACAATTTTGTCATATGAAGTATCTTGCAGGGCTATAAAGACCACAGGCATTTTTGCATCAATTAGTGCAATTGGCCCATGTTTCATTTCAGCAGCAGGGTAGCCTTCGGCATGTATATAGGATATTTCTTTAAGCTTCAAGGCTCCTTCAAGTGCTACCGGGAAATAATATCCTCTTCCTAAGTAAAGAAAATTTGTAGAATCTTTATAAAGACTGGCTATTTTCTTAATAGCTTCATTATACCCGAGTATCGATTCTATTTTTGATGGAATCATGGATAATTCCTGGATAAGTTCAATATATTTTTTCCCGGGTAAACATTTCTTCTCGTGACCTAAAAGTAATGCCATCATGGCCAGTACTGTAACTTGTGCTGTAAAAGCCTTTGTAGAAGCCACACCAATTTCAGGGCCGGCATGTGTATATACACCCGCATGGGTTTCTCGTGGAATACTAGATCCAACAACATTGCATATTCCCAGCACAGTAGCTCCGCATTCTTTGGCTAGTTGTATTCCGGCCAATGTATCCGCGGTTTCTCCACTTTGGCTAATAGCAATTACAATATCATCTTTGTCCAGCAGTGGGTTACGATATCTGAATTCAGATGCATACTCCACTTCAACAGAAATCCTGGCAAGGCTTTCGATAAGGTATTCACCTACCAGACCTGCATGCCATGATGTTCCGCAGGCGATTATAATGATTCTTTTTGCATCAACTAATTTGGGCAATACTTCAAATAAACCACCCAGACGTATTTCAGAAAAATCAGTGGCAACCCTTCCTCTTATTGTATCCAGGATGGATCTGGGTTGCTCAAAAATCTCTTTCAACATGAAGTGGTCATACCCGTTTTTTTCTATTTCGGTTATATCCAGATCGAGCTTCTGAATTTTTGGAATCAGTTTATCATTTGAAACTGTTTTCAGGATCAGTTCGTTGCGTCTTATTATCGCGATATCGTCATTATTCAAATAAATCACGCTATTTGTATGTTCAATAATGGGGGTTGCATCTGATGCAAGAAAATATTCTTCTTTGCCAAGCCCTATTACAAGAGGGCTGCCTTTGCGAGCTGCTATCAGCTTGTCGGGTTCATTTTTGCACATTATTACCAGACCATAAGCGCCAATAACCTTTGTTAGTGCCAATCTTACAGCCATTTCTGCGGTAACCTTACCAGAAATATAAATATATTCTATAAGGTTTGCCAGTACTTCTGTATCGGTTTGTGTTTGAAAGACGTAACCTCGTTTTTCAAGCTTCTGTTTCAGGGTAGAATAATTTTCAATAATCCCATTATGGATGAGGACAAAATGCCCTTTTTCTGATTGATGAGGATGAGCATTTACATCGTTTGGTTCACCATGGGTGGCCCACCGTGTATGCCCAATACCTATCGTTCCTGATATGTCTTTATTATTTATATATTTTTCCAGGTCAGATACTTTGCCTTTACGTTTGTATACGTGAATATCTTTGTTTAGTAAGGCAATACCTGCCGAATCGTATCCACGATACTCAAGCCTTTTTAGTCCGTTTAACAGAATTGGATATGCTTCTCTATTCCCTATATAACCTACAATACCACACATATCTAAAAAATTGTATAAAATATTTTCAATTGAATTGGATTTTTTGAATAACTACTATTAAGAAAAACTTTGCCGGTTGAAATAGAATTTTGATAATTGTTACCTGCTACAAGTATAAATTCTTTATAGTCAATTTTCCCTTTAAAGTATTCCTTTACATAATAAGTAAGGTTAAACATGTAGTAATTATCGGTAGAATTATATGTTCCATCAATAAAGGAATAATTTGTTTCCTGATTATACACAAGGTGATCAGGAATACTTAAAAATTTCATTGGATCAGAATCATCCACCTTGTATAGCATAAGTGCTGAAGGGTAATAACTGGTTGCAGTAAAAAATTCGGGTATAACCACTTTAGCTGGTTTTAATATCAATTCTGCCTTTGCAATTATTATTGAGTCTTTGTTCAGTTTGGTTTTTAATTCGTCTATTCCTGCCAAACGGATGACGGAATTTATTCCTCCCATGCCCTGCACAATAAATATACTGTCCTGGCTCGTTGAATCATTAATATAGCTATATACTTCTGAATTCGTGTGGTCGTGTTGTAGCAGACTTAATTTTGATGTGCAAAAATTAAATGGATATACATTATAATCATCGGGATAGAAGAAATAAAATCTCAGTGTATTACTACTTGCACTGGAAACAGTAGTGTCATGATAAACAATCTCCATACGTGTCTGGACATTGTTGGCCATGTTAAGTGTTATAATAGCTCCATCACCGGAAGTTATTGTAGAAGTAACATATAGACCTTGAAAATTTTCTTTAAAAAGCTGTGCTGAGTCAAATCTTTCAAAGCTAAATAAGCGATTGATATAATTGGTGTCTGTAATTTGTATTACTATTATGGAGTCTTTTGGTCGAATAGTTGTTGTGCCTAATAAGTTGGTGCCAATATATGGCGAGGGATCAATACCCGAATTTACAATATCATTATAGCTTGCTCCATTGTAAACAGTGGAATCGTAATTTAAACCTTCACCAAATAGTCTACTGGTAATTTCGTATATATTAATCTCCATATTTGCGATAGAGTCTCCTATATATTTATTTATTAATAAATAGAGATAAACACTATCAATTTTGTTTTTTGTCTGGTCAATACTGATTATAGTAGTATAGGGAACACATGTGGCAAACATGGATGCACTGGAGGATCCAAAATATGGATCCTTAATACTTCCAAGAAGATTGTAGTATAAACGGTATGTATTAAGTTCCCGTCCGTTTGTTGTATATGTTTTAATATCCGATGTGCTATCGCAGTATGATAATAATCCATCACCCGGGGGCAATATTTCTTTGCCCAGGCTTGTTAGTTCCTTTTCACATGAAGTTATCAGTATTGCTACTATCGAAAGAACAAGGAGTTTATAGATATGTTTTGGATGTTTTTGCCAAGAATTCTTTTTTCTACCAAATGTCAGCTTATTCATTTCCCTCTGTTAAAATTTTATCGTAAAATATGGAATATGCATCAACATATGTTTCTTCGGATTGATATTCCAGTAATGGTTTTTTTGTTTCTTTTAATAGTTTACCGACCTCACTATTGATTTTATCACTACCAATAATTATGCCATCCGACATCATAAACGCAAGATTTGTTAAATTAGTATATGTAGGATTGCTGATAATGTTAACATCTTTTTCTTCTATACCCTCCATATACAGTTTTTCTTTAAATTTACTGTTAAGGGGAGAGTTGAAATGATCATCATATACGGAATACACTATTTTGGAATTCATAAACATCGGGTCTTCATTATATGCTTTTTTTATGTATAATGGGACCAGGCTTGTAAACCACCCATGGCAATGAATGATGTCAGGTGCCCATCTGAGTTTTTTAACGGTTTCTATTACCCCTCTTGCAAAGAAAATTGCCCTCTCATCATTATCTTCAAAATATTGTTCCTTATCATCTTTCAGGATATACTTTCGATGAAAGTAATCTTCGTTATCAATAAAATATACCTGCATACGAGCAGATTGAATGGATGCGACTTTTATGATTAGCGGATGGTCGGTATCATCTATAATTAAATTCATACCGGATAACCGGATTACTTCATGCAGTTGGTTACGTCTTTCATTTATGCACCCGTATTTGGGCATAAATGTCCGTATTTCCCTACCTTTTTCCTGAATACCTTGTGGAAGATTTCTGCTTATTAGCGAGAGATTTGTTTCCGGTAAATAAGGCGTTATTTCTTGCGATATAAATAATACTTTCGTATTTTCCATCAATAATATGATTTTGCCAAAGTATCTGCAAAATTACTAAAAATTATTGATATTATTCTATTCTGTTATATTCATTAATTTTTTTCTTGTCAATGAATTTATGGGTTACACATGAAAAAGGAAAGGGAAATAAACTTTAAAAATGTTAAATTCTATCCTTAATTATTGGATTTAAAATTATCTTTGGCGGATATTTTTCTGGATGGAGAGATTTTATCATATATCTGATATTAAGACTTTTATAGCAGACAAGAAAAAGGGTGGAAAAACTATCGGGTTTGTTCCAACCATGGGTGCTTTGCATAAAGGTCACTTTTCTCTTGTTAAAAAATGCTCTGATGAAAATGATGTTACGATTGTTAGCATTTTTGTTAATCCCATTCAGTTTAATAATAAAGAAGACCTGAAAAATTACCCCAGAGATTTGGTCAAAGATATAGAAGCATTGAAGAAGTTTAGAGTAGAAGGTGTATTTATTCCGGATGAAAAGGAAATGTACCCCGAACCTGATAATTCGGTGTTTGACTTTGGAATATTAGATAAGGTAATGGAAGGTAAACACAGGGAAGGTCATTTTCGTGGGGTAGCAGTAGTAGTGAAAAAACTTTTTGAAATTGTGGAACCTGACAAAGCATATTTTGGGGAAAAAGATTTTCAACAACTTGCTATCGTAAAGGAATTAGTAAGACAACTAAACATTCCTGTTGAGGTAACTCCTTGTCCAATAGTGCGAGAAAAAGATGGGCTTGCGATGAGTTCCCGGAATCAGTTATTATCACCTGATCAGCGGACTAATTCAGCTTATATCTCAAAAGTTTTATCCGACTCTCTGAAGAAAGCATCCTCATTTACCGTTGAGGAATTAAAACAATGGGTTATACAACAGATAAATTGTAATACATATCTCAATGTTGAGTATTTTGAGATTGTAAATGATATAAATTTGCAACCTGTTAAAAATTGGAGCGAACATACGGATATACATGGATGTATAGCTGTAAATGTTGGGAATATCAGGTTGATCGATAATATTAAATATAATTTGTAATTTTGCGGCTATGCAAATAGAAATTGTAAAATCAAAAATTCATCGCGTAACGGTTACCGAATCAAATTTAAATTATGTTGGAAGCATTACCATTGATGAAAATCTTATGGATGCTGCTAATCTTATTGAATTTGAGAAGGTTCATGTGCTGGACATAAATAATGGAGAACGACTTGAGACCTATGTAATAAAAGGGGAAAGAGGTTCAGGCAAGATTTGCATGAATGGTCCGGCAGCACGTCGCATTGCAGTGGGAGATATTGTTATTGTGATATCCTATGCCGGTATGGATTTTGAAAAGGCAAAGACTTTTAAACCGGCCATAATATTTCCTGATACAGCAACTAATAAACTTTAAAATTTAAGTAACTTTGAAAAAGAAGATTATCCAGGCAATTAAGTTTGTAGTATTTTTAGCCATAGGTGTTGGGCTTCTTTATTATGCGGCCAAAGGTATTGATCCCAAAAAAGTATGGGAAAACGTTAAAACAGCAAAATACTCATGGATTATTTTGTCCCTGGTAATTGCAATTGTTTCCCATCTTAGTCGTGCGCAAAGATGGCGGTTGCTTATTGAACCTCTGGGATATAAGCCTTCATTGAAACATACTTTTTATTCTGTCATGATTGGATATATGGCTAATTATGCATTTCCGAGAATAGGGGAAGTTACCCGTTGCGGAATGCTTAACCGGTCCAATAAAATTCCGTTTGATTCTTTAGTTGGAACAGTAATAGTTGAAAGGGCTACAGATTTACTTTTTTCAATGCTTTTTTTGGTGATTTTACTGGTTAGTAAATTCAGTTTTTTTGGTAGTTTTTTTGGTGTACATGTGTTTCAACCCATTGGGAATAAGTTTTCGGAACTATTTCATAATAAGCTGTTTATAGCAATATTTGCCAGTATTTTAGTTTTAATTATCATAATGATCTTTGTAATTAAGCATCGATTTAAAGAAAATCCGCTGGTTAATAAGATGAAACAAATATTTAAAGGGGTTGGGTCAGGACTAACAAGTGTATATAAAATGCGCAGAAGATGGGAATATGTTTTACATAGTTTTCTAATTTGGATATGCTATCTTATGTCATCTTATGTAATATTGTATGCATTTTCTTTTACATCACATCTAAATTTATTTGATGCAGTGTTCATCTTAGTAGCTGGTTCATTTGGTTTCATAGCACCTGTGCAGGGTGGCGTCGGGGCTTTCCATTTCATCGTTTCCAGGGCGTTAATGATGTATGGTATTAGTGAAACTGATGCATTCTCCTTTGCCACCATACAGCATGGGACACAATCATTACTGGCAATATTGCTTGGAGCAGTTTCATTTATTCTAATCTATAAGTCATTAAAAATTAATAAGGCTTCTAAACATCCGACAGTAAATGAGGCAGCTTGAAATTATTCAATCCAAGATTCTTGATTCTGACCAGTTAAAAACTTGGCTGGCATACTGGAATTTCAAAAACTTCAAGATAGTATTTACAAATGGTTGTTTTGATATACTGCATCTGGGTCATATTGAGTATCTGGCCAAGGCTTCTGATTATGGGGATGTTTTAATCGTTGGATTAAATACGGATAACTCAGTTAAAAAACTTAAAGGGTTGAATCGACCTTTATTGGATCAACTATCCAGGGCTACATTACTTGCATCTTTAAGAATGGTTGATGCAGTTGTACTTTTTGATGAAGATACTCCCTTTGAGCTAATCCGTTTAGTTCAACCGGATGTTTTGGTTAAAGGGAGTGATTATAAAGCCGAAGAAGTAGTAGGATATGATATAGTTACCGCAAAAGGCGGGGAAGTAAAAACAGTTAAACTTACTGAAGGGTATTCAACAACGGGTATTATAGACCGTATGCCAAAGTAATACATTGAATATGGCGAAAGTCAAAACAGTATTTATTTGTTCCAACTGCGGTGTACAATCTGCAAAATGGATTGGCAGGTGTCCTTCCTGCAACGAATGGAATACTTATCAGGAAGAGGTTATTAGCAAAACATCTGTTACAAAACCTTATCAATCTCCTAAAAATTCGGGACCTTTTATTATTTCTGAGATACCAGTGGAAAGTGAGGAACGGCTGGTTACTATGGACAAAGAGCTAAATCGTGTACTAGGAGGGGGTATTGTAAAAGGTTCGGTAATACTTTTAGGTGGCGAACCAGGTATTGGCAAATCTACGCTTGCACTTCAGTTAGCTCTAAACATGAATAATGTAAAGACACTTTATGTTTCAGGTGAGGAAAGTATACAACAAATTAAGTTGCGTGCTGAAAGACTTACTGAAAAAAGTGATGATTGCTACGTATACTGTGATAACTCCTTGGAAAATGTATTAAACCAGTGCGAACAGGTTAATCCGGGTATTATATTTATCGATTCGATACAAACCCTTTATTCAGATCAGTTTGATGCTACTCAGGGCAGTATTGTACAAGTCCGTGAATGTGCGGCACGACTTAGCCGGTATGCAAAGGAAAATAATATTCCCGTAATTCTCATTGGGCATATTAATAAAGAAGGAAGTCTTGCCGGACCAAAAGTATTGGAGCATGCAGTTGATGTTGTTTTACAATTTGAGGGAGAGCAAAATTATGTTTTTCGAGTATTACGCTCGCTTAAAAACCGTTATGGAGCAACTCCGGAGATTGGTATTTATGAAATGCTGCAGTCAGGACTTCAAATTGTCGATAATCCATCTGAAATTTTACTTAGTAAGAATGAAGATAATTTAAGTGGTGTTACGGTTGCTTGTATGATCAATGGAATACGTCCATTCTTAATTGAAATGCAGGCGCTGGTTAGTTCAGCTGTATATGGTACACCACAGCGTTCATGTACAGGATTTGATGTACGTCGTTTAAATATGTTGCTGGCTGTTCTGGAAAAAAGAGCAGGATTTCACCTGGTTTCAAAGGACGTGTTTTTAAATGTAGCAGGAGGCATAAAATCTGCAGATCCTGCTGTTGATCTGGCAATTATATGCGCAGTGCTATCATCAAGCGTTGACAGACCTATTGATAAAACTACCTGCTTTGCTGCGGAAGTAGGCCTTACAGGTGAATTAAGGCCTGTAAATCGTATCGAACATCGAATTGCTGAAGCAGAAAGATTAGGATTTAAAAAAATATTTATTTCAAAGTACAATATTAATAAAAAGGATTTTTCTAAATTTAGGCTCTCTATAGAAGCTCATAACAGGGTAGAAGATGTTTTTAAGCTATTATTCAAAAAGTAATGGATGTTGATTACGTAATAAGACCTGAATATCAATCTCCAATGAAGATTTACGATATTGTCCCTCCGGCTATAGAAACCGGAGATACGTATTTTTTTTATACGGATAGTGGGCTGAGATATGAGGTTAGATTTGGCAAAAGAAAGGATAATTATTTAGGTAATATTCTTAATTTTAGCGTATTGGATGACGAATTTGAGGATGAATACTCAGAAACTAATAAGGGTGAAGTATTCAGGGTTATTGCTACTGTTATAGAAATTGTTAGATTGTACCATGAAAAGCATAACTATTCAAACCATTATGAGTTTTCGGGAGAATATAAGGACATCAAAGATGATGATGAGTCAAGCATACGTACAAAGATGTTTTTCAGAACAGCAAAAAAAGTAGTAAGTCCGCACTGGAATATAAAAATGATTGGTAACAAAGTGATTATATCGAAATAAGCTATTAAATAATTACTTCCCTACAGTAGATTGTGAACGAAATACTTAAAATATCTAATCTCACAATTCAGGTTGACACATTTAATAATAAATCTCAAGTACTGGATAATGTTTCCTTTTCTCTGAACAAGGGAGAGATTGTAGGAATTTTAGGTGAATCGGGTTCGGGAAAATCAATTACAGCTTTATCTATTTTAGGAATTCTGGCAAAAGCTCTGAAAATAAAAAATGGACAAATCATCTTTAAAGGGAAGGATTTGCTGGAATTTTCAGATAAGAAAATGAATATGGTAAGAGGTAAGGCCATCTCTATGATTTTTCAGGAACCAATGACTTCGTTAAATCCTGTTTTAAAGTCTGGATTTCAAGTAGGCGAATCTCTGAAGGAAAATAGATCTATTCCAAAAAAAGAGTTAAAGGTAAGAGTTCTTAAACTTTTTGAAGAAGTAAAACTCCCGGATCCTTTACGTGTTTATAATAGTTATCCACACCAATTGTCCGGCGGGCAGCGTCAGCGTGTGATGATTGCGATGGCACTGGCGGGAAATCCAGAAATACTCATTGCGGATGAACCCACCACTGCCCTGGATATGACAGTTCAAAAAACGATAATTGAATTACTTAAAGAACTGCAGAAAACGTATGGACTCAGCATCCTGTTTATTTCGCATGATATTGCCTTGATATCTGATATTGCTGACAGAATAATAGTGATGCGAAGAGGTAAAATTGTTGAGATGGGCAATAATAAAGAAATAGTGAATAACCCACAACATGTATATACGCGCGGACTCTTTGCCTGTCGCCCTCCTATAGATAAAAAACCACGCAGGCTACTTACCATCCAGGATTTTGAAAAGGATAATAGTATTTCTATAGATGCAGGCAATGAAAATGGAAACAACACTATTATTAAAAAGATACAAAAGGACATCATTCTAAGAGTAGAAAATTTGCAGGTAGATTTTCTGACGACGAAAATATTTGGTAAGGAAAAAAACAGTAACAGAGCAGTAGACGGGGTAAGTTTCGACTTATATAAAGGAGAAACGTTGGGTTTGGTAGGAGAATCAGGTAGTGGAAAGACTACTGTTGGCCGGACGATTATGAATTTGATATCGAATTATCAAGGAGTTATCGAATATAAAGGAAGACTTATCAAGTCTTTAAGTAACTCAGAACAACGTGCCTTGAAAAAAAATATTCAACTGATATTTCAGGACCCGTATTCTTCATTGAACCCAAAAATTCCGGTTGGCAAAGCTATTATGGAACCAATGGAAGTTCATGGTATTTGGGAAAATTCGAAAATAAGAAAAGACAAAGTATTTGAATTGCTGGATAAAGTAGGATTATTACCGGAGCATTTTAACCGCTATCCCAACGAATTTTCGGGTGGACAAAGACAGCGAATTGTTATTGCCCGGGCATTGTCTATGCAACCGGAGGTGATTATTTGCGATGAGTCAGTTTCTGCTTTGGATGTGTCTATTCAGGCGCAGGTTCTTAATTTGCTAAATGATTTAAAGGAAGAATTGGAATTAACCTATATTTTTGTTAGCCACGATCTGGGTGTTGTCAAATACATGTCTGATCGTATTATGGTACTAAATAAAGGAATTGTGGAAGAAATAAATACATCCGAAGAGTTGTTTAACAAACCTCAAACTGCATATACTGAAAAACTTATTCAGTCAATTCCCAGGGATCCAAATTTGTCCCACTATTAACATTAAGATATCCCCCGCAATCGGTATTCATTTTAAATCCTTCAGGGGCCTCAAAAATCAAATCTTCAGTAATATTCAGGGTTTCATCTTTAAATATTCGTTGCATATATAAAGCCCATATCGGGAGTGCCATCTTTCCTCCGGTACCCAGGTTTGTATTGAATCGAATTGAAGGGTCTTCGCCTCCAACCCAAACACCAGTAACCAGATTGGGTGTGATTCCCAAATACCAGCCATCAGAATAATCTTGTGTCGTTCCGGTCTTACCTCCCATTTGTCCTTTAAACATATATTCACTTCTTAAAGCTGCTCCTGTCCCGCTGTTTACGGTTTCTTTCATCATATCAACCATGAGGTAGGCGGTAGTTTCATTTATGGCTTCTGTTTTACGTGGTGTAAATTCCTGAAGGGTGTTTCCATTCCTGTCTTCAATACGGGTAACCAGTAATGGTTCTGTATGGATACCCTTATTGGCAAAAGTACTGAATGCACCCACAACATCATATATTGAAAAGTCAGAAGTACCATAAATAATAGATGGCACAGCCAATACTTCTCCTTTTACACCCATTTTATGTATCATATTAACCACAGCTTCAGGATTAAGCTGTTTTATTAACCAGGCGGCAATATAATTTGCAGAATGTGCTAATCCCCATTTCAGAGTTACATTCTTTCCCACGTATGACTCATATCCTGAATTTCTTGGGGTCCAAATAGTATCTCTGTTATCAACCTTAATAATAAAACTGATTGGCACGTTTGGTACTTCCTGGCAGGGAGAATAACCTTCCTGCATTGCCAATGTATACATAAATGGTTTTATTACAGAACCAGCTTGCCGTCTTTGTCTGTATACTCCATCATACTTAAAGTATTTGAAGTCGAGCCCTCCAACATATGCTTTTACATGACCAGTATGGGGATCCATAGACATCATACTTGATCTTAGCAGATATTTATAATACCATATAGAATCCCAAGGGCTCAAAATGGTGTCGCGGTCACCATCCCATGTAAATATGGTCATTCTTACGGGTTTCTTAAAGGTTGCCATAATGGAATCCTCAGAAACACCTCTTTTTTTCAATCCCCTGTAGCGGGCAGTATTTTTCATCGACTGGATCATCATTCCTTCGATTTGTTGCTTTGTTACCTTATAAGAATAGGGGCCTTTCCAACTTCCTTTTTTTTCTTTATAAAATTGCTTCTGCATGTTTTCGCTTAAATGTTCTGTCATAGCTTCCTCAGCATATTTTTGCATTTTGGAGTTAATGGTTGTATATATTTTTAACCCGTCTGTATACAAATTATAGGATTCACCATTAGGCTTTTTATTTTTGTTACACCACCCATACAATGGATTAAAATACCATTCAACGGAATCTTCCTTATATTGTTCATAAGAAAAGTAATTGTCCCGTTCCGGTTTTGGCCTTGTCAAAATAACACGCAAATGTTCTCTGAAATATTTTGCTAAACCAACATTATGGTCCTGTATATTAAATTGTAATTCAATGGGTATTTGGGATAATGAATCATATTCATTCTGCGAAATATAATTGTATTTTTTCATCTGGGAAAGAACTGTATTTCTGCGGTTAAGCGAACGTTCCGGATTTATTATGGGACTATAACGGGTTGGAGCTTTGAGTAATCCAACCAGTAAAGCTGCTTCCTCAATTTTCAGGGAATCGGTGGATGTATTAAAAAAGGTCTTGGAAGCAGATTTTAAACCAAATGACTGATGTCCGAAGGCTACAGTATTTAGATACATTGTAATAATTTCCTGTTTGGTATATTGTTTTTCAAGCTTGGTGGCTGTAACCCACTCCTTAAATTTAATGATTCCCATATGCCATTTTCTCTTCAAGGAGCTGGTAAAATACGTTGTATCCCTTTCAAACAGGTTTTTTGCCAATTGCTGGCTTATTGTACTTCCTCCACCTGCATCATCACCCATAATGATAGTTTTCACTATTACACGCCCTAAACCTCTTGCATCTACACCTGAGTGTTTATGAAAACGTATGTCTTCGGTAGCTATCAGTGCATTAATGACATTAGGACTAATTTCTTTATAATCAACAAAAGATCTGTTTTCAATATAAAATTTTCCTAAAAGATAACCATCTTCCGCATATACTTCAGAAGCAATGTTCTTTTGTGGATTTTCCAGGTCTGTAAAGTCTGGCATCCAACCCATTTTACCCATTCCGATCAATGAAAAAAGGATGATAACAAATAGAACAGGTATAGAATACAAAATCCAAAAAATCCTAATTTGCTTACGATATCGTGATTCCTTCATAGTAATTATGAAATAAATATATACTTGACAAACCTACATCTTTTTTTACAATTGAAGTAATTTAAATATTAAAAATCCTTCAATTTTGTTAACGGATATTACTTTGCTTACAAAAATGATTTATTTAATCATGCATAATACCTTCTTCATCAAAAGTTTTTATATCCTTTATCATTTTGCAGTATATTGCCATATCAGTAGTCCAAAACATTTTTTTAGTAATGAATAAAATAAAAACAGCAAACATTAAACGATTAAATCGTAAAATAATTATGATTTGTTCATGTTTTATGTTTTACTTTGCGGATTGAATTTTTGAAAAATGTCTGTTATATAATATTTTAATACAGCCATAATTAAAAAAATAGTGCTTGTAATATGAAAGAAAATCTTGTAATTGTTGAGTCACCCGCAAAAGCCAAAACTATTGAAAAGTTTTTAGGAAAAGATTTTCAGGTCGTTTCCAGCTATGGCCATGTTAGGGATTTAGCAAAAAAAGACTTGGGTATTAACATTGAAAAGAATTTTGCTCCGCAATATATTATTCCTGATGATAAGAAAAAAGTAGTAAAGGAGCTTAAATCCCTTGCAAAGAATGTAAAAACCGTATGGTTAGCGACAGATGAGGATAGGGAAGGAGAAGCCATTGCCTGGCATTTATCAGAAGTATTAGGGTTGGATAAAAAAGCGACTAAACGAATTGTATTTCATGAAATTACAAAAGATGCAATACTAAATGCTATCAAAAATCCCAGATCTATTGATCAGTATCTTGTAGATGCGCAGCAGGCAAGAAGGGTTCTTGATCGTTTAGTTGGTTTTGAGTTGTCACCGGTTTTATGGAAGAAAGTTAAACCCAGCTTATCAGCAGGACGTGTGCAATCAGTTGCTGTAAAGTTGATTGTCGAGAGGGAACGTGAAATCATGGCTTTTAAAGCTGAATCTTCGTATAGGACTGTTGCGGCATTTAAAGATAAAAAAGGAGCTGAATTTTCAGCTGAACTATCGACAAGGTTTGAAAAAGAAAAAGATACAAAGGAATTTCTTAAAAGCTGTAGTTCAGCAACCTTTACTATTTCAGATATTACTACCAAACCAGCGAAAAAATCTCCGTCACCTCCTTTTACTACCTCAACACTTCAGCAAGAGGCCAGTAGAAAATTAGGGTTTTCTGTTTCAAGGACAATGACCGTTGCACAAAAATTATATGAAGCCGGGAAAATAACTTATATGCGGACAGATTCAGTGAATCTTGCAGATACAGCTCTTAAAGCAGCAGCTGTAGTGATAAAAAAAGAGTTTGGCGATAAATATGTAAAAACAAGAAATTATACCACAAAAACAAAAGGAGCACAGGAGGCACACGAGGCAATTCGACCATCATATCTTGACAAGCCAACTGTTCAGGGGAATACTGCCGAAAAACAATTATATGAATTGATCTGGAAAAGAACCATTGCATCGCAAATGAGTGAAGCATTATTACAGAAAACAAATGTTACCATTGATGTTTCGAATCGTGATGAAAAATTTATCGGGAGTGGTGAAGTTATTAAGTTTGATGGCTTTCTTAAAGTTTATATGGAATCTTCAGACAATGAAAATGATGAAAAATCAATGGGACTTTTACCCCCTCTTGAAATTAATAGCAAGGTAGCAGCAAAGCAAATAGTTGCAACACAGCGGTTTTCGTATCATCCTCCTCGATATACAGAAGCCAGTCTTGTAAGAAAACTTGAGGAACTTGGTATAGGAAGACCTTCTACTTATGCACCAACTATTACAACAATACAAAACAGAGGCTACGTAGTCAAAGAAGACCATCCCGGGGAGGAAAGGAAGTATAATGTATTTACCCTGAAAGGAGATACAATATCAGAAGAAATAAAAACTGAAATTACCGGTAGAGAAAAGGCAAAACTATTTCCTAATGATATAGGTATGATTGTTAATGATTTCCTGGTTCAACATTTTGATGATATTATTAATTTTAATTTTACAGCTGAAGTTGAGAAAGAATTTGATGAAATAGCCTCAGGTAAAGCCGATTGGACTAAAATGATAAAAACATTTTATCACCCCTTTCATAAGAAAATTGATACAACTACAAAATCATCTGAAAAAAGTAAAGGGGAAAGATTACTTGGGAAAGATCCTGAAACGGGAAAACCTGTTTCAGTGAAAATAGGAAGATATGGCCCACTGGTGCAGATTGGAGAAACAAATGATGAGGAAAAACCTCGCTTTGCCAGTTTATTAAAAGGACAACATCTTGAGACCATCACACTCGAAGAAGCACTTGAGCTTTTCAAACTTCCACGCTCTGTAGGTAAATTTGAAGGGAAGGATGTTACTATTGGTATTGGCCGTTTTGGACCATATGCCAGACATGATAATAAATTTTATTCCCTCAAAAAGGGAATTGATGATCCGTTGACTATAGAACTTAACAGAGCAATTGAACTGATTGAAGAAAAACGTGAAAAAGACAAAAATAAGATTATAAAGACTTTTGAAGAAGAAAAGGATCTTCAGGTACTAAATGGCAGATGGGGCCCATATATTGCTTACAAGGGAGACAATTTCAGAATACCCAAAAGTACAAAAGCAGATGCGTTAACCTTTAAAGAATGCATGGACATAATAAATAAGCCGAAAAAAAAGAAATGATAGTTGATACATATATATTATAACATATAATGATTCTTAAGTATGGATTTTAATGACTACCTTAATCCTGTGAGCCTGGAAAAACCTGATGAGAGGTTTTTCTTTAGGGAATCATTGTTTTGCAAAAAGATAAAAACTCATACACCCAATAATCCTATTACGGATATCGATGATATTCATGTAGCTATCATTGGTATTCCGGAAGAGCGCAACGCCATTTCATCCGGATCAAGATTAGCTCCCGATCCGATTCGTGAAAAATTATATCAACTTACATCAGTAAAAGGGGCATTGAATATATATGATTTTGGCAACCTCAAGACTGGTAATTCAATAAATGATACCTATTTTGCTATAAGAGATGTTGTAAGTGAACTTATTGAAAAGAATATTGTACCTGTAATAATCGGCGGAAGTCAGGACCTCACCTATGGTATGTTTTTGGCATACGAGTTTCTTAAACGAAAAATTAATCTTATCACTTTTGATGCCAGAATCGATCTTCAGAATGCTACAAATGAGATGAAGTCTGATTCCTATCTGAGTACAATTCTGGTGAAGAGGGATACATTATTTAATTATACCAATATTGGTCAGCAGATTTATTTTTTGGATGACAACGAAACGGCTTTCCTGAATAAAACATTATCTTATCCAGTAAGATTGGGTCATGTTCGTGGTAATATGCCTGCTATTGAGCCATTACTAAGGGATGCAGACCTTATAAGTTTGGATGTTTGCTCAATTAAACAAAATGATGCACCAGGTCAGTCATTTCCTTCACCAAATGGCTTTTATAGTGAAGAAATATGCCAACTTGCCCGTTATTCAGGCCTTAGCGACCGAGTTAGCTCATTTGGTATTTTTGAAATTAATCCAAAAAATGATATAAATAATCAAACAGCTCATTTAGCTGCGCAGATAATATGGTATTTTTTAGACGGACTGGCAAACCGGCAAAAGGAAGTACCTGCTGATGAAGATAAAAACTTTAAAAAATTTATCATTCACCTTGATCATGAAGGGCGCGATGTAACATTTTTTAAAAGTATGAAAACAAACAGGTGGTGGATAGAAATACCATCACTTAAACCCAACAGGCAAAATATTATTGCAGCATGCAATTATGACGATTATCAAACTACTTGTGGTAAAGAGATTCCGGATATATACTGGAAAATTTTTCAAAAAATAAATTATTAAATTTTGTATTTTATAACCTAAATAAAAAATGAACGTAAAATACGGGACAAACCAAGCAGTTGTTAATAAATATTTGTACAGGTATAATATTTTTACTTATTTTACTGTTTAATATTGTATTCGGAGTCTTTATTTACAGGCATATTTTAACTCATGATGAAGCATTTAGTAAAAATTTTCTTCATAATTCTAATAGGAGGTCAGCTGGTAACTGCACAGCAAGACCCTATGTATAGCCAGAACATGTTTAATATGGCTGCCTATAATCCCGGATACGTTGGAAGTAATGATATGGTATGCCTTAGTGCAATTGCCCGGCAACAATGGACAGGTATTGAAGGTGCACCACAGACTTCTTTCTTTAATGCAAATATGCCTGTACGGCCATTTGGAATTTCAAGTGGTATTGGAATTTCAATATTAAATGATGTATACGGCTTTAATAATGATTTGGGCTTGAACTTTGCTTATGCATATAGAATGGACGCCGGAGATGGCAAATTGGGAATTGGAGCCAGCTTTGGGGTATTAAATTCTGCAATTGATGCATCGGATTGGAAGGTATATCATGATAATGGTACAATTGGAAGTCCTGATGATGCAAATTTCTTTCCAACAAGCGAAAATCCTTTCATATTTGATATGTCCTTCGGACTGTTTTACAGATTGAATAATATGTATATGGGATTATCTTCAACCCATATTTTGGAACCATCAATTACTTACAAAGAAGCTTCAATAGAACCCTATGTAAAGAGACATTATTATATTACATCAGGATATAATTTACAATTAGGGAATCCGTTATTCGAAGTAATTCCCTCTTTTTTAGTACAATCTGATGGAAAAGTATCACAATTGGCATTAAATACGAACATATTATACAATAAAAAGATATGGGGTGGCGTTTCTTATAGGGTAGGTGACGCATTAATCGGAATGCTCGGTCTTGAGCTCTTTAATGGACTGAGAGTAGGATATGCCTATGATTTTGAGATGAATGCATTGAGAGAGTATGCCGGAGGATCACACGAATTGTTCATTGGTTATTGTTTCAGCTTAAAGGTTGACAAAGAACCGCAGCAATATAAAAGTATAAGATTTTTATAAATTTTATTTATTTTTATAAAAAATTTTATTTACTTTAACTTAGAAAAGTCTGTGTAAAATACAATATAAAATAAATTGATATGAAAAGGTTACTAAGTTTAGGCATCCTATTATCTTTGATTGCAAGTTGTACTTCATTAGATAATGGTGAACTTACTGGCGTGCCAGGGAGGAAAAGATATTTTGAACCAGAACCGTTTGGGATGGTGTTTGTGCCTCAGGGAAGTTTTAATATGGGGCCCAATGATCAGGACGTAGCATGGGCTCAAAATAGTTTTACAAAAACTATTACTGTTGACGCTTATTGGATGGATGAAACCGAGATCACAAACAATGAATACAGACAATTCGTTTTTTGGGTAAGGGATTCTATATTCAGGTATTTATTAGGGCAGCAGCTTGATGATTTCATAATTACTGAGGATGGGTTTGGAAATCCAATTACTCCTCCAATTTTAAATTGGGAAACAGAAATAGACCCTGAAGATGAGGAGATGAATGAAATCTTGAAACAGATGTACTATCCTCAGAATGAAAGGTTTTGGGGTAGAAAAGAGTTAGATACGCGTAAACTCGAATATGAATATTTTTATGTAGATTTAAAACAAGCTGCTAGAAAATCAAATAGATGGGATCCATCAAAACAGGAATACGGAGGCTACGTGATTAATAACCTTGGTGAAAGAGTTAAAGTAGTAGACAGATCATCATTTGTTATTAGAGATAAAATCTATGTATATCCTGATACTTTATGTTGGATTATAGACTTTACTTATTCATATAACGAACCATTGGCAAATATGTACTTCTGGCATAATGCTTATGACAACTATCCTGTAGTTGGAGTAAGCTGGAAACAAGCTACAGCATTCTGTATTTGGAGGACTATGTATCTGAATAATTATCTTTCTTCTATTGGGGAACCATTTATACATGATTATCGTCTGCCAATTGAAGGAGAATGGGAATACGCAGCACGTGGAGGTCTTGATCTTTCAATGTATCCATGGGGAGGATTATATACAAGGAATAAGCAGGGATGTTTCCTTGCAAACTTTAAGCCTTTAAGAGGTAACTATATTGATGATGGTAGTTTGGCAACCATACGCGTAGGATCATATGAACCTAATGAATTTGGATTATACGATATGTCTGGTAATGTTTCTGAATGGACTTCAAGTGCATACGATGAATCTGCTTATGCCTTTGTTCATGATATGAATCCTGATTATAAATATAATGCAAAACCAGATGATCCTCCTGTAATGAAACGTAAAGTTATTCGTGGTGGTTCATGGAAAGATATCGGATATTACTTGCAATGTGGTACAAGGACATACGAATATCAGGATACTGCCAAGAGTTATATTGGTTTCAGGTGTGTAAGAACATACCTGGGAAATAGCTAAAAATAATTAAAAGAATATTTATAATTCTAATTCTAATTGATATATGAGAATTTCTGAAATAGTACAAAGTGCAGGCTGGAAAAATTTCATGGCCAAGCTATACGGTTTAGGTGCATCCGTGGTAATTATAGGTGCATTGTTCAAAATTCAACACTGGCCGGGAGCAGGTTTTATGTTAACCATGGGGCTTTCGACAGAAGCAATAATCTTCTTTTTCTCTGCATTTGAACCATTGCATGAAGAACTGGACTGGACCCTTGTGTATCCTGAACTTGCAGGTATGACGGATCCTGATGAGATTGACTCCATGGATGAAGAAACTGCTATTGGCCGGGATACTTCGAATTTAGAGAAGTTTGAAGATATCATGAAGAAAGCCAATATTGATACCGACACCTTTGTAAGGTTAGGCGAAGGCTTAAACCAGTTGAATCAAACTGCAGTGAATATTTCGGATATTACAGAGGCATCAGTTGCTACAAAAAATTATATTTCAAGTATACGAAATGCTTCTGATTCAATGAATAATATATCCGATTCATATAATGAATCGACAGGTACCCTTAAAGAATCTGTAGAAAGTTTATCTGCAGCCTATAGTGATACAGCAAGTAAAATTGCTTCGTCAGGAAGTGAAGTAGTTGGTAAATTTACTAAATCGGGTGAGGCACTTGTAGTTTCATACAACCAATTAGCAGAAGCTATGAAAACTGATTATGAAAACATAACAGGTGGAAATAGAAACTATGGGGATCAACTGGAGGCTATTAATAAAAACTTATCAGCATTGAATGCCGTGTATGAGTTGGAATTACAGAATAATAACAAGCATTTATCAGATTCGAAAGAGATATTTAAGGATTTAAATACTATTTTATCTGATTTAGGTAAATCGGTCAAGGAAACAGAGAATTATAATAAGGAAATTGCAAAACTTGGAAATAATTTGGCTGAATTGAATAATATATATGGTAACATGCTAGCTGCCATGAATGTATCAAAAAAATAAAAACGTTATAATACTTACCTATGGCCCACGGAAAAGAAACCCCACGTCAGAAAATGATTGGCATGATGTATTTGGTGCTTACGGCACTTCTTGCATTAAATGTCCGTAAAGACGTTTTAGATGCTTTTGTTTTGGTTGATGAGGGATTAGTAAAAACTACCGAGAATTTCTTTCATAAGAATGATCTATTATATACAGAATTTCAATCAGCCGCCGCCGAAAACCCGCAAAAGGCAAAGAAATGGTTAGACAAAGCCCTGGAAGTTCAACAAAGATCTAATGATTTATGTACACTTATTGAAGATTTGAAGGTAGAGATATTAAAAACAGCCGAAAAATCAAATTTTGAAAAAGTTGTTGTTGATAACAAAATAGTTGGAGAAGAAATAAAAACAAAGGACAATTATGACATACCCTCCCAAATAATGGTTGGTGACAACAATGATGGGAAAGGCTTTGAACTTAAAAACGTCATTGTAAAGCATAGAGAATTTCTTTTAGATCTGGTAGCAAAAACGGAATCAAATAAGTCTGTTATCTCATCAATTGAAGAAAACCTGAATACAAGTGATCCTCCTGCAAAGGAAGGAGAACAACAAACATGGGAAACGGAGCATTTTGAGCATCTTCCTTTAATTGCTGTAATTACGCTTATGTCTAAGATGCAGGGGGATATAAGGAATGCTGAATCTGATATATTAAGGTATCTATATTCGCAAATTGATGCAGGTTCATTTAAATTCAATAAACTTGAACCTACAGTCATTCCTAATTCAAATTATATAATTCGCGGAAATGAATACTATGCTGAAGTATTTATTGCGGCATCAGATACAACCCAGGATCCAATAATTCTTGTTGGACCATACGATTCAAGCGAAGTGAGCGATGGAGTATACGAATATTTTCCAAAAAAGGATTATGTGTATGATACAATTCCGATTAATCCACATTCCAAAAAAGGTGAATATGTAATAAAACCTACAAGTTCAGCAATATGGGGAGGGTTGATACAAATTGCATCACCAACCGGAGGAGTTATTAGTCAACCATTCAAAAAAGAATACCAGGTTGTTGAACCCAGTTTGACAGTTTCTCCAACAAAAATGAATATGTTTTATCTTGGTGTGGATAATCCTGTTGATATTGCCGTACCCGGCGTGACTTCTGATAAGGTATTTCCTAGTATTAATAATGGAAGGATTTATAAATCGGGAAAAGGTTACATAGTAAATCCATCAAGAGTTGGAACAGCACAGGTGAACATTACCGCAGAAGTGAACGGGGCAAAAAAGTCAATGGGGGCAAAAGAGTTCAGGGTAGAAAAATTACCTGATCCATATCCGGCAATAAAAGGACTAAAAAGAGGGGTGAAAGTAATAAAGCAAACTCAACTTTTAGCTTCGGGTGCAGGAGTTGAAGCTCAAATGCCCGATGGATTTGCTTTTAATATAACATATAGAATTACAGAATATGAATTGATATATACTGTAAGAGGATTAACACAAAGGAAAACCAACAAAGGAGCTAATTTTGAAGCTGCTGTTCAACAAGCGATTCAAAATATGGGAAGGGGTGAGGTTTTATTCCTTAGTGGTATAAAAGTCGTTGGACCTGATGGTATAGTCAGGGATATCGGTTCAATTAGTGTAACACTGCAATAATTTTAATAAACAATATTACCATGAAACGGATAATTTTATTGGGCTTTATGGTTTCACTTGGTGTAAGTGCGATAAGCCAGAAGGTAGAGGTATATGTAAAGGAACATATCCCAAATAAATCACCTATTCCCTATGTTTATATCAGGGAAGCGGATGTGCTGTGGTCGAAAACTGTTTGGAGGATGATTGATTTGCGTGAAAAGCAAAACCATGCTCTATATTATCCTAAAAAACCTATTGGTGTTAGTGATCACCAGAGAAGAAATCTTACAAGTTTGTTGCTTAAAGGCATTCAGGAAAAAACTATAACACCTTATACAACAGATGATGAAAGAAATGAATTCAAAATGCGTATGACAGACCAGGAAATTAATAAAAAGTGGATGGGAGATAGTTCAACAGTGCTTAATCCTGATTTGTTATATACAGATGACATTAAGAAATTGTTAATCAAAGAATTGTGGTACTTTGATAAGCAACACTCTGTAATGAAGGTTCAGATAATAGGTATCTGTCCGATTTTGGTATATCCTCAGCTTGACCAATATGGTACACCAACAGGTATCATAAACAAAGAACCAGTTTTCTGGATATATTATCCGGAAGCACGCCAACTTTTATCAGAGCATGAGGTGTTCAACAGGAGGAATGATGCGCAGCGTATTTCATTTGATGATTTCTTTCAACAACGATTATTCCATGGTTACATATATGGAGAGAGTAACGTATATGACAACAGGGTAATAGTTCAATATACTACTGGAATTGAAACTTTATATGAAGCAGAAAGAATACGTGATGAAATATTCACTATTGAACATGACCTTTGGGAATACTAGAATGTATAAATATATAAAGAAAAAGCCCTCTTTTTGAGGGCTTTTTCTTTATAGGAAATCTTCACCTTTCTTTATCCTGATATCATTTACAAATTGTTTTATCTTTTGTTCGTCTTCTTTTTTACAAATAAGAAGGATATTGTCTGATTCTACGATAATATAATCTTCCAATCCCTGTATTACAACGAGTTTGTTTGAAGGTACATTAATGATAGAATTATTGGAATCATATATAAATACATTATCACTTCCGATAATAGAATTAGCATTCGCATCTTTTTGTGAATATTCATATAGTGAACCCCATGTCCCCAGATCTGACCACCCAAAATCAGTACAATATACATACACGTTTTCAGCTTTTTCCATTATTCCATAATCAATAGAAATGTTCTTGCAGCTGGGATAAATTTTATTAATAAAGTCTTGTTCCTGAGAAGTATTAAAATAGTCCATTCCATCCTGAAAAAGAGTACTAATCTCAGAAAGATCCTTATTAAATGCATTCATAATGGTATTTAATGACCAGAAAAAAATTCCTGCATTCCAAAAGAACTCGCCGCTTTCATAAAATACCTTCGCCATTTCAATATCAGGCTTCTCGGTAAACGTTTTTACTTTTTTTATACTTTCGGATTCTTTTGGACTCTTTGCATCATTAATTTGTATATATCCATATCCGGTTTCAAGTCTGCTTGGCTGTATTCCCAGTGTAAGTAAAGCATCCTTATCGGAGACAAAGGAAAGGCCTTTCTCAACTACACGCAAAAAAGCATCTTCTTTTAATATAAGATGATCGGAGGGTGCTACAACAATGGTTGCATTCGGATTAGATTTAAGTATTTTATAATTTGCATATGCAATACAAGGAGCTGTATTTCTTCTCATGGGTTCAAGCAATACATGGTCTGGAGTGATTTCTGGTAATTGTTCGATTACCAATTCCTTGTATTCAAAGTTTGTTACTATTAATATATTTTCCGGGGGAATGAGCTTTGTAAACCTGTCATACGTTTGTTGTAAGAGTGAGCGTCCTATGCCCAGTATGTCTAAAAATTGTTTAGGTTTAGCTGTCCTGCTTAATGGCCAAAACCTACTTCCAATTCCACCAGCCATTATTACACAATAATTATTGCTCATAATTGTTATTTTACTCAGATTTCTTCTAATTTAGTAAATTTATTCAAAGAAAGTAAAAACTTTTTAATTTGCACAACTAAAAAGGGGATTAAGGATGAAGTTGTTTTATCATTTTGGGAGGTATTTTATATTGATGGGGAAAGTTTTTTCAAAACCGGAAAAGGGAAGGATATATTACAAGGAAATTGTAAAGGAAATAGATAAGATAGGTATAAATTCAATAGGGATTGTAATTATTATATCTGTATTTATGGGTGCAGTACTTACATTACAAGTACGGTACAATTTTGATAGTCCTATCATACCATTATATTTAATAGGCCTTTCTGTAAGGGATACGATGTTTCTTGAGTTTTCAAGTACGATTGTAGGATTAATCCTTGCGGGCAAAGTGGGTTCAAATATATCCTCAGAAATTGGTACCATGAGAATCACTGAACAGATTGATGCATTAGAAATTATGGGAGTTAACTCAGCAGGTTTTTTAATATTACCAAAAATAATTGCTGCTGTTATAATAAATCCGTTTTTAACTGTAATAAGCATGTTTGTAGGAATTTTAGGGGGCTGGTTAGCAGTTATTGCCACCGGAGCTTTATCTCCAGCTGATTATATTTATGGATTGCATTATTGGTTTATTCCCTTTTATATAGCCTATTCATTAATTAAAACTGTGGTATTTGCTATCATTATAACATCCGTTCCGGCTTATCATGGATATTATGTTAATGGGGGGGCTTTGGAAGTTGGAAGGGCCAGCACAAGAGGAGTTGTCTTTAGTTGTATATTAATTTTGGGTTCTGATTATGTATTAACACAATTAATATTATCATAATGGTTGAGGTAAAAAGGGTGGAGAAGTATTTTGGGGATCATCATGTTCTTAAAGAGGTGTCGTTAAAGTTCGAAAAAGGGAAGACAAATTTAATAATAGGTAGAAGTGGTTCGGGGAAAACAGTGCTATTAAAATGTATTGTGGGTCTCGAACAAGTAAATAGTGGTGAAGTACTTTATGATGGGAGGGATTTAACAAAAATGCATAATAAAGAAATAAAAGAGTTACGGAAGGAGATAGGGATGTTATTTCAGGGAGGTGCATTATTCGATTCAGCAACCATTGAAGAGAACGTAATTTTCCCGTTGGATATGTTCTCGGATATGACATATGAAGAAAAAAGAGATCGGGCAAATTTTTGTTTGAAACGTGTAAATCTTGAGAACGTTAATCATTTATATCCGGCTGAATTAAGTGGAGGTATGAAAAAACGGGCAGCTATTGCACGCGCTATTGCAAACAATCCAAAATATCTGTTTTGTGATGAACCCAATTCGGGATTAGATCCAAAAACATCTATAGTAATCGATAACCTGATAAAAGAAATAACGGAAGAGTTTAATACGACAACAATTATTAATACGCATGATATGAATTCTGTTATGGAAATTGGAGATCATGTGATGTTTATTTATGAAGGCGAAAAATGGTGGGAAGGCAGTAATACAGATATATTGGATACTGACAATGAAAGGCTCAACAGCTTTATTTTTGCTACAAAATTTACTAAACTTATTAAAAAAATGGATTTGTTATAATCTTATTCAAGTTCCTCAAAATCGGTGTAATCACCGGTGTCATTTTTAATTTTTTTTTCCTTTTTTGGAATATAATCAATGTTAATCTCCCCTTCTTTTTTCTGGTAATCATTTGAATTAGTGCTTGAATTTTGATTCCGTACAAACATTTTTGGGAAAATCAGCCAAAGTAAAATTCTAAGACCCAGTAAGAATAAGACGATAAATAAAATTGTAGTGAAAAAACCACCAATTAACATAATACCTTATTAATGAAATTACTCAATTATAGGTCTGTCTTTGAATGTTTTGTTGCATCCAAACAGCAGGTTTAGGCCGAAATGAAAATTGGCCGATTTTGTTTTATATGGAACGGGATAACCTTCATTTACTTCCTTAGCATAGACTACCGGAATGTTGTCACTTACAAAGTACAAATGTACGCATCCTACTTTTATTGATGCACCGAATCCAAGGTTAAAATAAGATTTGTTCATCATTGTATAACTAAAAGTAGGGGTAAATCCTGTGTTAGGGAAGAATGATGTGGAAAATGTCAGTTGCTGGTACATTTTTTTCTTAAAGAATTCGGTACGGGACAATAATCCTATTTGTATATTCTTATTAACCATATATGTACCACCCAGGTATATTTTTGTCGGTAATGCCGTGGAATATTTATTCTTACTATTTTGTTCAATTATTAAATTATTATCCAGAGAATCAATAAAATCATTTAAAAATCTTTCATCAAAATAAGTAGTATCATTCTTTGCTCCCACAGCATCAAAATATGCTCCAAGCAAAACAAAATCAGCATTTTGCTCAATATTTATTGGATTGGACCTCCAACGAATAAATCCTATGTCTAGAATACTGGCTGAAATTGCTAAGCGTTCATCAAAATTATAATTCAATCCAAAATCAAAACCCAGTCCCATATTACTAAATGCATGTTTGATAATGTCACTAGGATTGGAGTTTTCATCAAAGTAAATGGAATCAATTCTTTCATTTGTAAATGCAATTTGTGCAAGAGGAATATTCATATTTTGAATGAAAGATGCGTGAATAGGAACAGACAGGGGATTTAATGTAAATCCAATATTGGTTTTTCTTTGCGAAGCATTTGCTAATCCAAATAAAATCTTAGTGCTTACTCCAAGCGATAAATAGGGATCGTATTGTTTTGAAATTCCAAATGAGAATTCCTGATATGCTGTTGCGTCGGCCCGAAAATCACTCCAGTCAAATTCATTTCCATGCTCAATGCCTTCTAAAGGAAGCCTGATAAAATCGGTGGGATATAAAAATCTTGCCGAAGCTTTTATTCTGTATGCAAATGTGAAATATTTATCGTCTTTGCGAAAGCCAAAGGATAAAACATCTATATTTGCCAGACCTGAGAAATAATTTTTTCGGCCAAAATTGTCCAAAAATTCATCCGGACCACCAATCAGGGGATTGAGAGTAAGAAGTGAACTTGTATCTACATCTTTGGAATAGCGCAATACATCATTAAGGTTTAAAGAGTTATTAGCAACATCAATTCCCAAATTTGATACACCAGGAATACCAATAAATACATTGCATTTAGGCTGATAAGCAGGATTATACATCTGCGCTTGAGGAATGCCTTTCATAAAATACATGGTGTTGCTTTGCTGGGCGTGAAGGGGAACATGATTAATTAAAAATACTAAAACGGTAAAGAGGCAGAGCTTATTTATTGTTTGCTTCATCATACTAAATTTATTAATCCGTATTATTGATCCGAACCTTGGTATCTACGCCAAATGCAAAGTCAATATAATACCAGGTTAAAATTTTCACAGGATCATAGACTCCATTATTTGCCCAGGTATTTAACCGGCCTTTTATGATTAATTTATTTACGTTGTTGATTATATCTCCCATCTCTTCTCCCGTATAACTGGTTGAACCTTGTACCCTGCTCACATAATCTTCCAATACAACTCCGTTATTATCTGTAGGAGCAGCCATGATACTGTTAAATACAATTGTATCATAATGAATTCCGGTGATAGAGTCATAAAGGATAGCCTCCAAATCTAAATCGAAGGGGAAGGCATTCCTGAATGCATAGTGAAGAATAAGATATTCGATCATATCAGTATCTACCGTGTCTTCACTGCTTAGACTAAAATTTATGGTATCCGTAATAGTTAATCTCTCTGCTTTTAGCTCGAGTGGCAATTGAACTTCTATACCTAATACTACTTTGCTGTCATCATATAGAAAATCCATATGTCCGGTATAACCATCGGGATTTGATATGGCTGTTCCTTCATAGAGATAGTAATCGGGTGGAGGGAAAGTGAGGAAATCAGTTAATCCCGGAGAATTGTACTTATCTATCGTTGTCATTCCTTCTGTTGGAGGGGAATACCTGTTATCAGGTACTTGAGGTGATTGCGGTGCAACATCTAATTCCTGTTCCCTGCCATCAAATACTCCGGTCATAAGTATATCCATGGTCAACGGAATTCCCATAGTGTTTTTATAAAACAAATAAAGTATAGGATTCGTAAGAGTAAATACTCCATCAATTTTATTCATAACTTTTACTACTTCAGCCAATTCATCCAGGTTAAAAGTATCCAATTCAATAGCTCTGGTATGCTGGCCTAAGTAGCCCTCAATATACCTTATATTAATATCAGTGAAATTCAGGGTAGAATTATAACTTACCGTATCATTCAAATCAAAGTTTATTGGTGTACCGGAGGAAACAGTACTAATCTCAAAGATGATAGGAATACGATTAGTATCCTCAAAAGTCGTAATACTGTTTGAAAGGTCAATATATCCGGTTCCTGAACCTCCTGCACTAATATTCACTAATTCATTTACAACTATTCCATCAATGGTGGTATTTGGGAGTGTCAGGCTAAATTGCATATTATCACCAAAGGCAGAACCCATATTGTAATCTAGTCTTCCCGCACTCAGTTCAATCACAGTAACTCGTTCATCGCTTTCTGTTTCCATAAGAATTACAGATGTATCAATGGCAAAAGTCTGAGAGGGTAAAATGGCATTCCCGCTTGTAGCACGCAAATTGGATGTGCGGATCCTGAGTCTAATATCATCATCCAGGTCAATGGGCACGTTGCTGCCACCACTTCCGGGCGAACTAAAATCAGTAATTTCAGCATCAATAGTGTTTGTCAATGTTTTGCCTGCCAAATCTACACTCCTAGTTTGGCTGCTATTTGGGGCTATATTGGTAAAGTTGAATGTACCTACCAATGAATTATCAGATGAGTTGGTAAGGCTTATGCTTAATGCGGATATTGTTACAGGCAGATTATTGGTTACCGTTAAACTAAGCGTTCCTTCAGATAATTCTACCCATCCAAACTGAGGTATTGGACCAATGGTATATGATCCCAAATTTTGTGATGGAACTGCAGGAAAAGGAGCATTCGTTCCATCTGCAGCAGTAAGGGTTGTGCTTGCCGGGGGATCCATATTTGAGACCATCTGGCCAAGTGATATGGATTGGGAATAATCCAAATCCTGTACATTAAGGTCAATTGGATCAAATCTTCTTGAAAATTCTGCCTGAGGAGGGATTTCAAACAGGTCAGTCATTTCAAAGATAGCTATAGAGTCCTGCATATATACTATCTTAATAGAATCTCTGTTTGGTCCATATAACACAATGTTTGTATCATCTTCTGGTATTATATCCATGATTGTGAGTTTGCCATAAACTAAAGGAAGTGCTAACCGTGGGTTTATCTCAAAGTCTCCCTTGATACTTTTCAGATTTATCTCATCCTTCATACAAGAGCTAAAACTTAGGATAACAGCTAAAAGTATGGATGCTTTTCCTGATTTATTAATTAATGTCCTCATAATGTTCAAGTTTTAATTATTGAACACTGTAATTATACAAAAATCCATCGCTGCTTCCAACTATTAAGTTAAAATTATTACCTGTTTCCTGAAAAATTCCGATACTGAAAGGGGTATAACCTTTTAGTGGGAAACCCTTGTATGTACTGCCATCCTTGCTAAACAGGTATATTTTATTCGATTTTTTAGAGACAATGCCTATTTTTCTGTCATTTTGTGAAAAATGGTAGTACGCAGGTGGTGAATTAATTTCTTCATCGAATTTACAACTAAATAATTCTTTTAGAACCTGGTTATAAATAGCCAGTTTATTTTTGTCAAGAATTATATAATCTTTTTTCCCATCGGCATCAAAATCCTGATAATCAAAATAATGACTGGGGGAAAACGAGCCTAAACTTACTTTTTCCACTTTCCCGTCAAAATAAATATAAAATATCCGGCCAGCTGTGTCTGTCACTGCTAAACGAGCTTTTGAATTTGTTGTTTCTTCTTCGAGTACGAAAAGGTTGTTATTTGATTTACAAAATTGAGTACTTAAAGGTACACGAGTATTCCCTTTACGGTCAAGGATATAAACACGATTTTTATCTGCGAAAACAATATAATCTTTATCACCCAACCTGAAATGTTGAACTTCATTGGAAATAATTGATTCTGAACCTTCAAATTCCCATCCGGGAATTACATTTCCTTCCTTATCATAAACGTATATTTGTCGGTCTTCACCAGCTATAAAAATTCGATAATCCTGATTATTTTCATAGTCAAATAAGGCCATTCCGTTAGTTGCTGTTGACCGGAGAGTGACAGGATACCTTTCTACATAATTGCCATTGCGATCGATAAGGTGCAGTTGACTTTTTGTGTTAAAAAGTATTTGTAGTTTGTTGTTTTTATAAAAGTCAACCTGAAAAATGTCGCTCATAATTTTCTCGTGAAGAGGAAGTTTCCAAAGTATTCTTCCTGCTTTATTTATAAGATAAATATTGTTTTTTAAATCTTGCACAAAGATTTCTTTATCGTTTGTATTATGGTTTACAAGCAGTCTTGGTTTAAAATCAATAATAGTATCGAGCAGGCTTTCCCATACAGTGTGAGGTGCTTCCTGGTATTCTGATATACATTGTATTGCACAATTCGTGAAAAACATATCCTCACTGGTATTAAACTGGCAAGCCAGAAGCTGGTATTTTTTTAGGATATCAAAGTTATCCTTAAATGCTTTTTTCTGTGTTGTATTTAAAAAATGTGATATATATTCATATCCTTTATCGGTATTAGCATAAATAAAAAGATTTGTTTTTCCTGACAGGTAATCTGTAAATTGCTTGTAGCTGTTATCATTACTAAGTGTTTTGTGGAGTACGTTCAAATATAAAAAATCAGATAAGCCTTTTATAGATGGACCAAAAATCAAATAGTTATCCAAAATTGTGAAGTAGCTGGATTCTGTGTTTGCAAAAACTTCGCCATATAATGTATAGATTAGTTTGTTTGCAGGAAACTTATAAATATCAAACTGAGTTTCATTGTCAACCCGATATGTATATTTATTATCATTTACATTGCTATTTTCCTTCTCGGCAAAATTCTGAAGTATTTCGATCAGTGCTTTTTTCGTTTCGCTTTTACTCTTAGTTTTAATAATTGAAAATGAATTTTTTGCATTCTCGAAATCATTGCTCCTGGTAATAGCCAGAGCAATTTCGCGGTCTACAATTGCATTAAAGATTTCTTCAATATTTGCGCCTGTGAGGTTATTAATTTTATTGACCTCCTGGTTGTATTTATTTATTTTACCATCTTTTGTCAAATAGCTTTTAAAATCTTTTCTGAATTGAATATTGTCCTCAATGCCCATAAATAAAAATGCAGAAACATCGGCTGGTATATATTCTTCTAAAGTATTTTTTTGAGGTTCCTGGTTTTTAAAAATATTTAAATATTGATTTGTACTGTCATTTGAAAAAGTGAATCCATTTAATAAAAAGCTGGTATTCTTTATGGTGATATCAAGCTCAGTCCAGTTAGCTAATAATGGTGCGTTTAGTATTTTAGATTGCTTAGCAGGAGATAGTGCTACCGAGGTAAATTTTGCAAGGTTTTGGTGATTCACATATAAATTAGCGTCAACATATTTTCCCGCAGTTTCATAAACTTTTAAAAATCCGGTCTGATCCTTTATTTTTATATCTGCGTTTGCTTGTCGTATTGCGCTTTCCAAAAGTAAAGATGAGAAACTTATTACGCAAATATCATGAGTGAATGCACATGAAAAATCTCCGGGTTTTACAGATCCATGGGCTGTAAAGTCATATATTTTAGTGTGTTCATATTTTCTTTCGTTAACCTCATATTTTTTTTCAGTAATTTTTTTTGCAAATGTAACGAAAGAATCATCTTGTCCTTTCTCTTTAAGTTTTATATAAAATATGGCATTACATTGATCTTTGCCACTCAGATGAAGTGAAATAACAAGAGGATTGGTTTCAAAAACGCTTTTAATTTCGGGATTATTATTGAATATAGAGTCGAGAAAAAGAATGCCGGAATGAATGTTATTGACAATTTTCAGTTCATCAAGGCTGGTAAGAAATTGTATATTTTCCCATTTCTTTGCCAATTCAGTCAATGAACGGCTCTCAATAATTATTGTGGCATCTGTCGGAATAACCTGGTATACATCAGTTATTTCAACTTTTTGTTTTTTAAGGTAAATTACTCCCCATACAACGAGGCCCATTGTAATAATCGTAATAAAAAGTCCAATGATCTTTTTTGTTACACTTCCTTCCATCATATGCATATGATTTTATACTTCATTTATGCAAGAGTTACGTTAGATATGTTGAATGCATCAAAATTACAGATTAATCATTTTCAAATAAATACGATTTTTTAAATCTTATAAACATTTCGTATTTGTTACGAGTATGATGCAGGCTTTTATTGAGAGGCTGTGTTAGCATTTCTTATTTACTAATAGAGCAAATCAAAAAATATCTTTTTCACCATTTAAAAACCTTTTTATATTTTTACTTTTCATATAAAAGAAAAATCATTTCTATGGCACAAATCGATCCTGATATACATGAAAGCTGGAAGATACATTTAATGGAAGAATTTTATAAGGATTATTTTGCTGAGTTGAAGAATTTTTTAGTTGAGGAAAAGAAAAAATTTACCGTATATCCTCCTGGCAGTCTTATTTTTAATGCATTTAATACAACCCCTTTTGATGCGGTTAAAGTAGTAATTATTGGCCAGGATCCTTATCATGGCAAGGGGCAGGCACATGGCTTATGCTTCTCGGTTCAGGATGGAGTGAAACCTCCTCCTTCACTGGTTAATATTTTTAAAGAAATACATGAGGATTTGGGTATGCCTGTTCCAAATCATGGTAATCTTACAAGCTGGGCAAGGCAGGGAGTTCTTTTGTTAAATGCAACTCTTACAGTGAGGGCCAATCAGGCAGGGTCACACCAAAATAAAGGATGGGAAACATTTACAGACGCAGTTATTAAAATTATATCTGATAAAAAGGAAGGTCTTGTTTTTCTTCTCTGGGGAAATTATGCAAGGGCCAAAGTCAATATTATTGATAAAGAGAAGCATTTCATACTTCAGGCTGCACACCCATCGCCATTTTCAGCGTACAATGGTTTTATGGGATGCAAACATTTCTCTAAAACCAATGATATTCTTAAAAACCAAGGATTGGATGAAATTAACTGGTCATTAAGTTAGGTTTTGTAATTGATATAAAACAGTTGTTCTTGATTTTAACATTCTCTTTTCATATTTTTATAAAACTAACTAACTTTTCACACTATGAATACTAACAGATTATCACGCCGTAATTTTTTCAAAACGTCTGCTTTAAGTATTGGAGGACTAATGGCTTCCCGATTGTTAAAGGCAGGAAACCAAACTAAAATAGTAAAAAATAATACCATTTTATACCGCACTTTAGGTAAAACAGGCATTAAGGTTCCGATCATAAGCAGTGGGAGCATAAAAAAAGACAATCCCAATCTTGTAAAAGCAGCTATTGAAGCTGGTGTTATGCATTTTGATACTGCACGTGGTTATGAAAATGGAGAGAATGAAAAGATGTTGGGGGAGGCGATAAAAGGTTTTGACAGGGAGAAACTTGTTATTGGTACAAAAGTGAAAGGTGAAACCGATAAAGAGGGTTTCTTTTTGGAAAATGTTACAGTAGATACATGTATGGAGTCAATAAATGCAAGTCTTGAAAGCTTACATTTGGATTATGTTGATATACTATATACTCATGCTGTAAAACGAAAAGAGGCAGTTTTATATGAACCGATGCTTGAGGCTTTAAAAAAAGCTAAGGAACAAGGAAAGGCACGGTTTATAGGAGTTACCACCCATACTAATATGGCTGAAGTGATTAATTCAGCAGTAGAGTGTGGCGAATATGACGTTGTGCTTACTTCCTATAACTATCAGTATAAAGAAGGCAGTGATGTGGAACAGGCTATAAAAAGGGCTGCTGAAGCAGGTATGGGAATTATTGGAATGAAATCCCAGGCAGGTAAATTTCTGGACAAAGAACGCCAAAAACCCGTAAATTCGATTGCTGCTATAAAATATGTGCTTAACAATCCGAATATGCATACATTGTTAGTGTCTGTAAAATCTTATGAGCAGCTAATGGAATACATGGCCATTATGGACAATTTGGAAATGACAAACGAAGAAATAAATGAATTAAATTCATATTCGCTTGAGGGATCTATATATTGTTTGGGTTGCGAAGATTGTATTGCGCAATGTCCCAAACGGCTTCCTATACCCGATCTGATGAGAGCATATATGTATACATATGGTTATACTGAGCTTTCAAAAGGATACGAAGTTGTGAAATCACTTGATCTGGCGGATAATCCATGTAATGACTGCACTGTATGTACGGTTAATTGCAGGAATGGTTTTCAGGTGGCACAAAAGGTGAAGGATATTGTTCGATTAAGGGAAGTGCCTTGGGAGTTTATTTCATAATAAATTTTTCCTGTTTCTATTCAACCGATAGTTCTGCAAACTAATTTACTATTTCACATAGGCTTCAGCAAAAACCTTTTTCTTTAATATCATTTTCAGCTTTTTCTCCTCTTCCTTCATTGAGTTTACAATTACTTCGGAGATATCCAAAACCTTTAATTGAGAATTGCGCATAAATGTTTTCTTACATAATGGGCAGGAAGTAACCAGAAGGTCAGGATTGTATGATAAATAATCATTAATGGCCTGATTCCGTATCATATCTCTTTCCTCCTGTTTAATTTTTAAATTGCCCAGACTTCCTCCACAGCAATAAGCTTTTTCCTTCTCATTCTTTATAGATATAACAGATCCTGTTTGATTTAATAATTGCCTGGGTTCTTCATACATACCCATTCCTCTTCCGAGCTCACAAGGATCATGATAAATATACCTGTTGAGAGACTTCACCAATTGAATGACATTCTGATCAATTAATTGCCGTATATATTCTACATGGAATACTACTTCTATATCAGGCAGATCATAATCTTCTTTAAATACTTTATAGCAGATAGGACATGATACAACCAGGGTTTTAGCGCCCGAATCAATAATTTTACGGGTATTATTTTCAATTAGCTTGGCAGCTGCATCGTATTGACCTGCCAGCATGAGTGGGCGACCGCAGCAAGGTGCTTTTTCTTTATCAAGGAACCAGTAATTTACTTCTGCTGATTCAAAGATCTTTTGTATAGAAGATACTATTCCGGGTGTAAGATGTGTCATACAGCCAGCAAAATAAACCACATCTGCCTTTGGTGAGCTGCTTATTTCAAGGTAGTCGTAAGAAGAATTATATTGAAGGGTGGATTCAATACGTTGTGTTATCCTAAGGTCAATAGTTTCGATACCTACCGGGCAGTCTCTCTGACATTTCCCACAAAGCAGGCAATTAAAGAGTTGTTCGTCGTCCAGATTTTTATTCCGGATATTTTTAAGAATGTATACTGATTGGGTATCCTTGATACCGGCTGTTATTAGCTGACAATTGTCCAGGCAAATTCCGCAACGCGAACATGAGAATACCTGGACATCTGTGAAGGTATTTGTTCTCTTTTTAAGTTTAATACCGGTGTTTCTAAGTGCTATAAGAAGGATTTCTGTTGGTATATGCATATATCGTGAATTGGGTAGGGCAATGAAAAAGAAACCCAGGGCAAATGAATATGCATACCAGGCAGTATGGTTAAGTTGTTCTAAAAAGGAGATAGGTGCCAAAATTTTACCTAGGCTTGAAGTTAGGAAGCTCCCATTATTGTAAAGACCGGCTGAAATACTTTCAGCCAGCAGACGCAAAGGAAATATTAGCCAAAGTGATGTTAATGCTATTTTATCACCTGTTTTTAGCCGGGTTGTTCTTTTTAAGCCAAAAAAGCCTTTCTTAAAACGCTTAATCATTGCCAGAGTGACACCAGAAAGAACAAATAGCAAGAGAAAGTCCATAACGAATGAAAATATCTTAGCAAACATAAATTCCTTCCCGGTTTCAAAATATCTAAAAAATATAGGTTTATAAAAAGGCACAAGCAATGTTTTGTCCGCCGTTACTGTTTCAATGTGACCAATTACTATCAGTAAAAACCAACCAAAAGCAAGGCTCATGTGCATGTAACCAAGAACCGGGTTCTTACGGAATATTTTACGGTGTATCAATCCTTCCATGAAGGCTTCCTTCGCTGAATGTAATGTCCTTCTTGTCCTCAGAGATTTAAACAGTCTGAGCTTATCGAATTTTGAAAGGCCTCTTACCCATTTTATTCCCCGATAAATAAGAATAAAAAGCAAATAGGCCAAACCAACCAAAAAAGGGATTACAAAGTAATTTTCATGATTCATATGCTATTCTCCGTTTTTAGTTTTGAAATTCCTTTCTTAATTAAAAGTACAACATTCCTGATGTTGATATCGCGTGGGCAAACAAGGGTGCATTTACCACAAAACATGCATTTATCGATCTCAATAGCTAGTTTATCTATTTCTCCTCTACGCAGCATAAGACCAATTTTTCGTACATTAAAATCAGTCAAATTTCCTGCACTGCAGGTAGCTGTGCAACCGCCACATGAAAGACAGGTCAGAAAGGAAGGCTCATGTCTTAGTACATAGGTTAGTAACCGGCTGTCAAATTCGTCAAAATCGATTTGCCGTGATACACTGCCGGTTAAGAAGCTGAATTCGTTCATTTCACAAATGGTTTTTCAAAGTAATTGATCACCTTCATAGCAGCTGAACGGGCATTTTCGAGAGTTTCATTCACTGACATAGGGCAAATACATGTTCCTGCCATAAAAACACCTGGTTGGGTGGTGCAATTTCTGGCTGTATGGATATTTTCTGATTTAAGAAAACGATTTTCATCTAATTCGATAAATCCTTTTTTGCCGAATTTTTCATTTGAAGTTCCGGCTTCCATTCCAACCAGAAGTATTATCATGTCCACATCCATTCGCAGAGGTCTGCCTGACAAGGTGTCTTCGGCCTTTATTTGTAAACTTTTATCGGCTTTTTCTGAAGCTTCAGAAAGCCGGCCCCTTATAAATTGGATTTTATGATGTTTCTGAGCTTTCAGGTACAAGTCGTCGAATTTTGAACCATATAAACGCAGATCCATATAAAAACAGAATACTTCACTTTCGGGCAGCATTTTGCTCAGCTCAATGGCTTGTTTTATCCCTGTGATACAACAAACTTTCGAGCAGTATGTGTTTCCGGATTTTGCATCACGTGAACCAACACAATGAATTATAGCAATACGACGGGGAGATTTGCCTCCTTTTGTTGTAATTGCTTTTTTTTGCTTAAACATTTTTTCCAGATCGGCCGATGTAATAACATTCTCAAACAAACCATAGCCGTATTCTTCTTTACGGGTTGCATCGAAAATTTGAAAACCTGATGTTACTACTACAGCATCTGCATTTACACTTAATTCATTACTAGCCTTGAGGACGAAATTTCCTTTATTCTTTTCAATATCTGTTATCTCCGTGTTGGTGATGGTTTTAATATTATAGTCAGCCAGTGCTGAAGCAAGTTGAGAGATTACTTCTTCAGGGTCTGAGAAATCGGGGAAGAGATGGCTCCATTGTGACAAGTAACCACCTGCTGATTTTTCCTTTTCTAATAGGGTAACTTTGTATCCGGCTCGCGTAAGCTGGATGGCCGTTTCCATACCTGCGATTCCTGCTCCAACTATAGCTATATGTTTTGAGTTTTTCATGCATCTATTGTATTAAGACAACCACTAAATGAAGGTTCATTTATATACTCTCCGTTTTTACCTTTGTACTTATCTTCAGGATTATATTTTATACCCATTTTATCAAGCAATGGCTCAACATCCACCTGGTGGAATTGTAATCCAAGTTCCCAGGGATCAAAACCTAGCACCAGGGCAGCGAATTCTTCATAGGATAACACCGGTATGCCTTTCCCTTCTTTGCCATATGTTTTCCCTTCTATTTGCGCTATTGCATATTGCCATCTGTCCATAAACATATTGCATCCCGGGCAATTAGTGATAATGGCATCGGGTTGATAGGATTTCATGCTTTCGAGTTTTTTCCGGGTATTGGCAAGTGGATAACTTCGGTTATTTTTTACCAGGTATTGCCTGAATCCAAAACCACAGCAGTGGCGGCGTTCGGGATAGTCGACTGTTTCTCCGCCCCAGGCAGTAATCATACCGGTGAGCACTTTTGGATATTCGGCTCCTCCAACACCTCTTTCAGGGAACATTTTTGCATAGTGACAACCAATATGATCCACTATTTTTAAGGATTTCCCAGTTTTAGTATTTGTTAAATTATATTTTGCCTGCCTGGCAATTTCATTCCGGAATTTATAGATCACATCACAGGAATGAACAACGTTATCAGGAACAATAAAATCCCTTCCGGTGGCTTTTTTTAAATACATGCGGGTTTTTTCAAGCTCCTCAGGGAATTCTTTCCATGTTTCTAATATTTCGGAGTATATTCCAAATGATGTAATACATGATACTACGGCCGACTTGATTCCCAGATCCATCATTAATGAGAAATGTCGTGCAGCTATGGTCTGTAATGTGCTAAATGTTACAACATCCGAATGATAACCGATTCCAGCGCAGGTTGTTTGATTTGCGTCGTCATAGATATTTTTCCCCAGATTGTTTTGTAAAATTTTTATAAAGGCTCTTTCAGCTCCCGGAAATATATTTTGACGTATACAACTTCTCAGATAATAGTAATTATCATCTGCAATCTCCTTATTAAATTCGCTCCATTTTATTTTCAGGTTCTTTTCCATAAGTGAGGATTATTCATTTTCAACATATTGTTTGTATTTTTTCATGTCAGCTTTTCCGTCTTCATCAATAAATCCCATTTCTATTGCTTTTTGTGAACTGTAGGTGTCAATTTTTTCAAACAGATCCAGTCCTCCGGTGTGTTTAAAGATCATATTCAGTTCAGAAAGTGCCTGGTCATTAATTTTTCGTAGTGCCCCGGGACCTTCCTTATCCAGGTTAGCGCCAACCTTTTCGTATACTTTATGCATGTTTTCGTAGATCCATTTCCATACAGGCCCTTGTTCAGGATGTGTTTCAGGCACTATGGTTGTTGGATGGATACAATAGCCATATTTTAAGATGTTGGTTCCTACAGTATTTTTAATAAGATATTGCTGGCGGCCCTTTTTTGTTTTGGTAAACACTCCTGTTTCCTGTGCTATTGCTCGTAGTACGGAGATTAATAAACCGGGACAGTTACCTCTCGGGCATCGGGTTTTACATGACATGCATTGTCCACAATACCAGATCATTTCACTCTCAAGTAATTCTTTTATTTTTTCTTCATTTCCTGATTGTACGATGGTGACGATGCTGCGGGGATCGTAATCGTAAAATTCAGCAGCGGGACAAATAGCTGTGCAAATGCCGCAATTCATGCATGCTTGTGCTCCTTCGATAAAACGCACGTCTTCATTGAAACGTTTTTTTAAGTCCATACCAGGGGTTTTTCTAATTTCAATAACGAAGTAACGAAAGAATGATATGAAGTAAAACAGGTATAAAACGTAAAATTTTGGGTACGTTAAAATACGTATGTCAGGAGATAAAGTATGGAATTTCCCGTAGCATGTAGAGTATGGATTTTCATCGTCTGGCCAATACTTGCGACGGTTATGACCTTATGGTATTCTGCCAGGCTGATCAAAAAACGTTTTGGCCTGCTTTTTATTCATGTAAAGTACTCCACAAAATGGTATGGAGTAATTTTATCGATGAAAAGTACTTCAGAAAAAAACATGTGCCGCTTTGTATCCATGAAGAGCATATCATACAAAAATATGGAGCACTTTGCACCGGTGAAAAGCATAAAAGAAAATTGTATGGACTACTTTTCATCCATGAGTAGCATTCCGAAAAATTGTATGATCTGCTTTTCACGGATAAAAAGTATATCAGATAATTGTTTGGAGTATATTTTATGCCTGAAACATATGTCAGAAGATCTTTTGTAGTAGAGTTCACCCCTGCGGCATAATATTATTAACTTAATAGCATTGATCCTTGGCTATTCGGGTGGAAGACAATACATACGCACAAAATATTCATTACTGACCGACTAAATATTTTTTTCATCTGTTTATAATTTATTTTTTAAGGTCAGATGGAACATCCACGAAGCTCTGACTTAAGCGGATGATTTTCATTTATA
>JAFGOZ010000240.1 GCA_016926235.1 Bacteroidales bacterium
ATACATGAACCACTTCCCTTCCATAGCACCAACCCCATTCTGTAAAAGTCTTCAGGTCGTGTAAAATCAACGTCTGTTGGAAAAACATTATGCCAGGTTGAAGGAGAACCGATACTTCGCTCAATCTTCGTTCCGGGGCCTCCGGAAAGCAGGTATCTGGTTGATACAACCTCTTTCTGGCTACTTTTGTCCTGCCAGATACCAAACTGAATACTGAATGGGCTATTTGTCGGCTGTTCTAAGACTTCAAATCGAAAATAAAATGTTCCGTTGCTGTAATCGTAAGGTGTAGTCCAGTCATTTGCCGGCATTTGTCCATAATTGGTAACATAACCGGGACTTTCTGTCGGCCGGTGCCACCAGTAAAAACCGTTTCCTGCATAGGTTAGTGATTCCCTGGGCGACCAGGCCCAGTCGATGACTCCGTTAAAAACGATTTTTTCCTGAGATTTAATACCCAGCGTATTCAAGAATAAAAATATCATGAAGAACACTAAGGTAAGCTTTTGGTTGGGCAGGTTTTTCATAAAGGGTTTGAATTACTTTTAGGATTAGCACTGAAACAACGCCATACATCAATATTTGCCTGTATACATCTCAAATACAAGTAACACTGTCATATTCTTTCGTTAAGTTCAAAAGTGCAAAAATACCCCCTAAAATGACATAAGTCCACCATAATTTGACCAATCGCCTTATTTCTTAGACATAAATTAAAAAAAAAACGTAACCTTCTAATAATTAAAAGAGTAATTCTAATATACAGAAATTCAACAATAATCAGGAATTCATTACCAATTTGCACCTAAGGAACATATCCTGTTTCGGAAAACGTGGAAATAATCCACTCATATCTTTTCTTTTTCGGAGTATTACTTTTATTACTTCTTTTGCAAATTTCCATAGATTGAATGTATATGGAAAGAATTCGTAGCGGTATGTGTTTACATGGACGATATCAAATCCCAGTCGCTTAAAAATATCTACAACGATTCCCAGATTGGCGAAATGAAGATGATCAGGCAATTGGTAGGGCCTACGATGGTTCTTTGCCGAAAGATGACAGGTGTGTCCTGTTTCGAGGAATATTTCGCCAGTGGGTGTAAGATTCTTCTTTAAGTCTAAAATGAACTGAATTGGATTGGGAATATGGGAATAGACATTAAGTAAGGAAATGACGTCATATTTGTCCTTGTGTGAACTTAAATCTATAAAACTAACGTTTAAATTATTGGATCTGGCGTATGAGACTTTCACCATATTTGGTTCTGAGCCTATAGTATTGAGTGTACCCCCGGTATATATTCTCAGGGCTTCTATAAGTTCACCAAACCCGCAGCCGATATCCAACCATTTTTTTTCACATAAATTGCACCTGTCTTTTGGATAGAATTCGTTTAGTACTCGAATGTATTTCTTTATTTTTTCTGCGTTATACCTGCCAGTGCAGTTTATAACTTTCTCTCCCTTATGAAGGCCAGTAGCCATGGCTAATGAAATATCATCAGAGGAAGGCCTGGGATTTACGTAAAGTAATCCGCAAACAGAACATTTAACCAGATTAAAGCCGTTTTCGCTATCGTAGAGCTCATATTTTCCTGAGCCACAATTATAACAAGTTGTTTCTATTAGTTTCATTGGATAGGGTATTAGTATTGCAGATTGGTATTAACTAAATGAAAATGAGGTATAAAACGGATAATTATTGGTACAATTGAAGGTTCTATCTGAATTGATCCCACTTGGTTAAAGGCATAATATCAAAGAACTTAGTGGCAGTTGAATGTTCTGTTTTATATGGAAAGCAAAGAAAGCAAAAGAATTGAGCAACAGTAAAGCAATTCGTGTACACTAACTGCAACTTCTTTTAACTACATGTGAATTGTTATTCGCGTGCACTATATGGTTGCAACAATTCTGGCAGATATGAGAAAATTAGTGCTAATAATCATCACCTCCACTAAAATTTGACAGGCAACACAAATTTATCCATGAAAATGCTTTAAACGTGGGTTTTTTGTTTTTTTTACATGAATCTTCCAGTTTAAACCAGACACAGTATTATCCTGCAAATGACAATACAAGAAAATGACACGCCACAATCCCCGCCGTCTCAGTTCTTAACCGGTTATTACCCAGCGAGACCGGAATAAATCCGTTTGCAACTGCCAGTTGTACCTCTTCTGGCGTGAAATCGCCCTCGGGGCCGATGAGGATGATGGCATCGCACGCTGCCAGCTGCTCGTTCTTCAGCTCCCTGCGTTCGCCTGCCTGACAATGGGCAATAAACCGGTTGGCATGGAGGAGGGCCGGGTCTTTTACCAGCTTTTCAAAAGGGGTAAGTTCGTTCAGTACGGGTAAACAGGGAACCATGGCTTGTTTGATGGTGGAAATGATCAGCTTGTGCAACCTTTCGGTTTTTAACACGCGCCGCTCGGAACGCTGGCAAAGGAGGGGGGTGATAACGTCAATGCCAATTTCAACCGACTTTTCAACGAACCATTCGAAACGATCGATGCTTTTGGTGGGCGCAATGGCAATATGAATCTTATGCTTTCGCTCCGGGGGCGACGGCAAAATCCCGGTGATTTCAAGTCGACAGGCATTGGCAACGGGCTCTGCGATCTCTGCCTCGTACATGCCGCCTCTACCGTCGATTACAACTACCTTATCACCTTTGCCTAACCGCAATACCCGCAGGCAGTGCGCTGATTCTTCGGGGGAAAGGATGGCGGTGTTGTTCAGGATGTGGGGGGAGTAGAAGGTGTGCATGGTGATGGCTGATTGATAGGGGTTAAATAATGAAGGAATGAAAAAATGAAATAATGAAATAATAAAGGAATGAAATAATG
>JAFGOZ010000023.1 GCA_016926235.1 Bacteroidales bacterium
CCGGCATAACTGTCCCTATTTTGATCATTTGTATGTTCGATACGTATTCCATAAGTACCTGTATTACTTGAACCTGTAAACGGAAGGGTTAAACCATCAATCGCAGGCTCCCATGCAGTCCCGCTCCACCTTAATACCTGTCCGCTTGTGGCACCCATGGCAGACAGCTTAACAGCCGTTACTGAAGTATTTTGAATCTTTTCGGTACTCACTGCAAGGTTACCCAGCTTGTCTGTTGAAACCGTATTATCAGCCAGATCGGCTGTAACAACACTCCCATCCTGAATTTTTGTACTGTTGATGGCATTATTGCCTATATCACCACTGGTAATAGTACCATCAACAATTTTGGCAGATGTGACACTGTTATCAGCTATCGATTCACTCATTTTCGAATTCAGAGCATAAGGTACACTCAATAACTGGCTTGTACCGATGATTGTATAGCTGGTTCCACCATTAGGGTCTGTTTCTGTTTTAATATAATAGGGACCTGCCCCCCAATTTATTCCCGGGAATGTTCCCGTCGATGGAATCCCGCTTCCTATTTCAACTGTAACAAGTCCGTTTGCATTTGTCTGCGGAACAGGACTATAGGTTTCTCTGTATACGACAGTTCCGCTAGCTGATCCCTGCAGGATACTGATCCGCATACCTACAGCATGATTTGTAACCAGTCCTCCCGTAGTATTACGGATAACAGCCTGATAGCTCATCTTTTGAGGTGCTTGAGCAAAAACACTAAAGGTTAATGCTATAATTACAAATAGGGTAAATAGTTTTTTCATATTATTGTCTTGTTAGATGGATTATTTCGTTAATAATATCTCTGGGATATTCAATTACCGATCAGTTTATCAATTTCCTACACTAAATTACACCATGTTTAAACCAAAGTCAATTTTATTTTAAATGTGGTAGAACTTAGAATATGCCCAGGAGGACAATTAATGGTTGAAACAAAAATGAAAAGCGACATCTCCTTGTTTATTTGTGGAATAAATATCTCGCCGCATATAAACCTGCTTCTTTAAAAGTCAGGTTTGACGATTAGGAGATGTCGCCTGTATCAAATTTCGGAAATACTTTAATAAGATACAAAAATATTTTGCTGGAAATTATACATCGGTATTTTCTGTTTTTCGTGCATTTCTATATGCGAAAAAATGTAAATTGTTATTTACCGTTACAGGGCTGTGCCTTTATTCCATTTGTGCAGAGTAGCAGGAATACAACAATCAGGTTGGTCAAACAAAATGTTCTCACATGAAAGGGTTTTGGTTGTATAGGAAATCTACGGTTTGAATATAGTCTTCAATCCATTGGTAATGGCGCCTGAAGGAACTGACATGTGAGTTTCTCCTTCAAAGATTCTTGCAACAAGCCTGAGACCCTTATATTTGTGTATTTGAATATTTTGAATGAATTCATCAATGGGATTTGTATAATCTTTGTGTTCCAAAGAGCCATAATACACATAAACAGTACGATTTAGTTCTTTATGCCTATTGAAATACTCAGTTTCTAATTTAAAAGTAATTTTATTTCTCGCATTTACTGTTGGAGAGCCAATCACATATTTATTAAACAGTTCAGGTTGTTTAAACAGGATATACGAATTCAATAATCCACCTAAAGAATGACCCCCAATAGCACTTGAATCCGGATTAGTTCTATAATTTTTATTGATTACAGGAAATAATTCATATTGAATAAACTTGATGAAGTTATCCGCCCCAGAAGCATTCTCACCTTCAGCAAATATGGTATCGCTGCCCGGTACTAAATCTCTTCCTCTTTTCTCCCCCATATACGTTAATCCCTTATTATAACTTATCCCGACAACAATAATGTCTTGAATCTCTTTACCCCTCATCAATAAATCTGCAATTCCCTTTATCATTCCAAAGGATATATCGCCATCCGTAATATAAAAAACAGGATAGGATTTGGTAGAGGCGGAATACTCAATTGGTAATCCTACTTGAATAACATAAGTTTCACCCTCAACATATTTTGATGCAACGGAAAATTGTTCAGTATTATTAAGGCAGACTTGCCTGGGTTGTGTAAGTGTGGTCTGTGCGTGTACTCCATTCAAACAAAACAAAAGGGATACAGCAATTGCGGTTGTTAAGCATGACATTTTCATTTGATTGAGTTTTAGAGAATGTATATAACCAAAATATCTGTAAGCAACGAATTTTAATCCAAGGTACGCCAATTATAGACCAATGTCAAATAAATTCTAACGACGGGATAGTTATCACGATTCGTGATAATTAGTCCGTCGCTAAAAAAGAACATGATGTTGAATGTTTGTCTCTCCATTTTGCAAAATATTGATTATGAATACTGTTAAAATCATAAAATACATTTATCAGTATACCAGCTCAATACAGCTTATTCGGTGGATAAAACTAATCGGTGAAATCAAGTCCACCGAATAACCCACCGATGTGGATGTTTTTCAATGTTTTTTCTTCCGGGATGGACAAACAAAAAATCCCATAAATGGTGATTTACAGGACTTTAATTTCGTAACTAATTGACCCTCCTACGCCAAGGCTTCGGAGGGCGAAACCCTCCTTCGCTGAAGCTTCGGAGGGCGAAGGTGGAGATTAGGGGAATCGAACCCCTGACCTTTTGACTGCCAGTCAAACGCTCTA
>JAFGOZ010000241.1 GCA_016926235.1 Bacteroidales bacterium
ACTGTTGCCCATAATGTTTATGGCTTCCTGGCAGTTTTTAAAAATATTGTAATATACTTGGTTATCCGTTGCCGAGGAATAAACACCTTCGCCATGGCTCGAAATGCTGTTGTAACGCACGACAAGGGCATTACCATTGGCTACCTTTATAGCATTGACATTGGCATTTAACTGGCAGTGTTCTACAATGATGCTATCGCTGTTGCTTCCCAGGAAGTAAATGCTGCTTACAGCATTGGGAGCCTGAATATTCAAATTTCTGATGTTTATGCCTTTCTTTTCGAACCCGCTGATCAAGTAGGTGTTGGTATTGCTGGTAATTATGGGTAAGTCACCTTCACTATATGAACCAAGTGTAACATCATCAGCACCTATTAGTATTTTGTCCTCATTCGCTATTGTTCCACTTTTTTGTAAATAGGATGATCCCTTTTCCCAATGCACATCTTTCCATGAATCAAAAGGATGTTGGATGGATCCATCTTCCAATTTGTCATTTAAATTGTTCGGATCAATATGGACTTTTGTGGGATTTCCAATAAATATGAAGCTGATTTTTGCTGATCTGCTTTGGGGGATTGTCCCGTTATCAGTTACTTCTATTGTTAGGTCAACCTTATAGGTATTTTCCTTAAATATGTCTGATGATGTTAGTTTCAATTCACCGGTTTGGCTGTTAATTACAAACAACATCGCATCATTTCCATTGAGAATTGAGAAAGTAAGCTTCTGTCCATTATCATTATCGTAGGCAAAAACCTGGCCAATTGAAAGATTTATCAAATTCTTTTCATTGATCACGAATTGTTGATTCGCAATTACTGGTGGATTATTTGGTTCTGTATCAGGAGTGGTTACAGGAGTTTCCTCCGGTTCTGTATCAGGAGTCGTTACAGGAGTTTCTCCCGGTGATTCTGTATCATCAGGATTATCAACTAATTCATCATTGGTTAATCTGTATTCATAAGCGCCAATATCTCGGATATTTTCAATCGGATAACCAAGGTAATCAATTTCATAACCAACATCCCGGCCTTCATTAATGGCGCTGAAAGCTGAAGCCAGTAACATGAAATCAGCATTTTCGAAGTCTGAGAAATGATCCAACACATTTATCGTGTCAATGTCAATATTGTTTGAAGTTGTTTCAATGCTTTCAAAGGATGAGGCATAATTGTTATAAGCCTTTTCACTTTCAGAGCCTGTACAATTTATAATTCCATTAATTGTATTATTGTAAATTTCATGCCCAGAACCTATTGAGAGATTAATTTGATTTGTGGTAAACCCATATATAACATTATGGGAAATTTTAAAATTAACAGCATTCTCTCTAACAACAATTCCATTAGGGCCGCTACCATTTAATAAATTACGTCTAATAATGGGATTATTCCAATCTCTTAGGCTTAACGCCAAAGGAACATTTATAAAACGACTATCTTCAATAATATTGCCAGTTGAATGATTTGCAGCATTTCCCTCACCTGGACTGGCATAAATGCCGCTATAATCCATGTTTTTAAAATAACAGTTTTTCACCAATAAATCATCTGGATATACTTCATTGCCTGCCGTTCCTGGGCTTGATATATATATTCCATTTCCAAAGCCATTAAATATGCAATCAATAATCCTTGCATGATCTGCTCTTAATTGAACATGTGCATAATTATATGCTGCTGTATAACCAGGAATACTTTCAAACCAACAATGTTTTAATACTGGATAGCACCCCTGTGATAATCTTATCTGATAACCCGGCGTGATAGTTCCATGTATTTGACCAAAATAACAATTCTCTATTAATGCACCTTGAGCACCTTTTATAAAACTTTTTTCACAACCTGAAGTACAACCTGTTCCGGTGGTATCAAAATACGCATTGATTATCTCAAAATCATAGACCCTTGAACTATCTGATATTGAACCCACATCAGGGAATTCATTTATTAAAGTAAAAGAAGATGAGCCGGTTCCCTTTATATCACAATTTGTTATAGTGCAATTATACCATCCCAAATGATCTGATATTCGTACCGTATACCATGCCGACTGAGGATAATTGCGAACGTGAAGATCATACCAATAAATGTATTCACACTGTCTGGTTGTAGGGTAATTCCAATTACCTAAGTAGGAAAAAAAGTTATTTCCTCCATCCTTTCCAATAAATTGCGGCTTATCTCCAGTTCCATAAGCTCCAAATATAGTAGGATGAGCAGAACTTGCAGTCAATCCTGATCGAAAATCAATAAAAGCATTGATGAAGCTGGTTGCTCTTTTGAAAAAGTACCCGAACCCTGCTTTAGTAACAAAATCTGCTGGACTATTATAAGGACTTGCCTTTGTACCGGTTCCTGAAATATCAGCATCTAAATCAATAAATTTACAGTATGATTTTTCTTTTATTCTAATTTCACAGGTATCATCTTCATATCCAAAAACGCTGTCTGTGCTACGGATTATTAAATTGATTATTGTATCCTGTTGAACAATTTTTCCATTAATGTTTGCAAAATCAACAATTTTTATAAGTCCCGTTTGTGCATTTATCGAAAAAGCACCATTGAAATTTTTTTGAATGGCATAGGAAACAGGATTTCCCGACATCCAGGTCCATGTTTTTAACCAGGTGCCTACATCATCTCCATTTCTTACATCTTCCGGAATGGCAAATTTTTGTTTTACGGCCAATACATATGTACTGTCATATGCAGCAGAAACCGATTCGGTTTTAATTGTAGATATAAACGCCATGAAAAATAAAAACCAAATCCCTTGTGAAATCCTTCTACTCATCATATCCCTGGTTTTTTATAATCCTAAATGAATTTGATAAAACGTTAAAATAATTTGACGAGTGTACGTATTTAGGTGACGAAAGTTTGGAAATAAGCTTGTGTTGGTGATGATATATATCACCTTTAGAGTGCTAGAACATCTTGATAATTCTGAAAATGAACTAGTCAACAATTAAGAAAAAAATTACAGATATGAAAAAATGAATGCATAGCTTTATAAAAAAGAATCGTAGAAGAATTATTATCACATTGCAGTTCAATAAAATATATAAATTGTTCCAAAAAATTTTGACAAAAATATATATTTAGAGGATGTATATAGGTTGTCCCGATAAAGGCTAGTTCAATCATTCATGTTATATTTGTCATATCATAATATTTAATACTGATAATTCCACCAATTTGAATAGCAAATATTAGTATCTTTTTTTGGTACCTATGTATAATAGCAATATGCAATTTATAGTAAACACTATAACCCGCTGGGAAGAGCCTCCAAGAGCAAGACATCAGGTTGCAGAAGCATTGTCAAAAAATAATTTTGTAGTTTTTATAGCTGCAAATAAATTTGGCTTTTTTAAGGTAAAGACCTTGCTTGTTCATGAGAATCTAAAAGTGCTGACACCTTATTTTCCTATAATTAATAAGTTAAGGTACCGGTTACCAATTATTAATGAAGTATATCAATACTGGCTCTTCACAAAATTAAGAAAGTCTTATAAGGATTTTAAGGTCATAAATTTTGACTTTACTGCAACCAAGATTTTTGGATATTTTAATTATGTAATATATTATTGTAATGACAGTTTTGCAGCAATATCCAGGCATATCAATCCATTTTTTATTTCCAGGTATCATCGATACTGCGAATCAAAGGTTGCGACTAGGGCAAAGTTTTGTATAGCAGTTTCAACAATTCTTAAAGATAATCTGTTAAAATTTAATCCCAATTCTTTTGAAATACCCTTAGGAAGTCCGGATATTGAACAGTTCAAAATTACCATTAACGATTTGCTTTATCATGATGGTGATATTCAGGTAGGCTTGGTAGGTTTTATTAAAATATATAATATATCCTATCAGGCTATAAATAATCTTTTACGAAATGAAAAAATTAGAATTACTCTTATAGGTCCTGTTGAAGATAAATTTATAAATCAAATTGAAAGAAAGGACAAGCTGATTTTAAAGGGTACCCTTACTGGGAAAGAACTTTACGAGGAAATAAATAAATTCGATGTTGCAATTGCTCCCTATTGTGCTAGATTGACCGAAGATGTTCAATCAGGAGTTGGCACCGGTAGCAAAATATATCATTATTTTGCAATGGGAAAACCTGTAGTCATTTCCTTTATGGCCGGTTTAAGCAAGGTCAATATGCCTGATGGATTTTTATACATAGCCAAATCTGATGAAGAATTCTCCACTTTGATTAACAAAGCTTTAAAAGAAAACTCCAAAGAACTTATCAAACAACGAATTAATTTTGCAAGAGAAAATTCATGGGTGAAAAGGATGGAAATATTCACAGATTATGTGAAGATGTATGAAAAATCTTGAAATTTTATTACAAAATGGTATTAATAAATTATAAGTCAATTAATGAAACAACTAATCCAGAACTTTAAAACAGGAGAATTATATGTAGATGAGCTTCCTGTTCCGGCAATAAGTGAAGGTTTTGTGCTAATTGCCAACCGATACTCCCTAATTAGTGCAGGAACTGAAAAAACAACGGTAAGTACTGCCCAGGCCAGCCTGATTGGCAAAGCCAAAATGAGACCTGATCTGGTAAAGCAGGTAATCCAGAATTATAAGAAAGAAGGACTGAAAGCTACCATTGATAAGGTAAAAACCAAGTTGGATTCCCTCAAAGCACTTGGTTATAGCAGTGCCGGGGTAGTGCTGGCCTCTATGGATACCGGGAATAAATTCCAGCCTGGTGATTTTGTGGCTTGTGCCGGACTAGGCTATGCGTCGCATGCTGAAGTTGTTTGTGTTCCTCAGAATTTAGTGGCCAGGATTCCAGATGGAGTTGATCTTCAAAATGCTTGCTATACAACTCTTGGTGCAATCTCGTTGCAGGGAATACGGCAAGCAGATCCGAAGCTTGGAGACAACATATGCGTTATTGGCTTGGGTCTCCTCGGTCAGATCACCTGCCAGATACTCAAAGCCAATGGCTGTAATGTTTTTGGCATAGATGTTTCTCCAAAGATGGTTGAACTTGCCAATCAAACACACTCATCAAAGGCTCTGGTCCGAAACGATCCGAACCTGATGACAGCCATTGAAAATTTCACGAATGGGTTTGGTTTTGACAAGGTGATAATAACTGCCGCTGGTCAGACCAATGATCCGGTAGAATTATCTGGTCAGATTCTGCGGAAGAAAGGGACGGTAGTTGTCGTTGGTGCGGTTAAAATGGATGTCCCGCGCGATCCTGACTTTTATCAGAAAGAGCTCGAACTTAAATTATCATGTTCATACGGACCTGGAAGATATGATAACAAATATGAAGAACAAGGTTTGGATTACCCATACGGTTATGTTCGATGGACAGAACAAAGAAATATGGAAGCTTTTCTTGGGCTGGTTAGTAATGGTTCAATCGATCTCAAACCGTTGACTACACATGTATTTTCTATTGAGGACGCATTGCATGCATATGATATAGTACTGGGAAAAAAACCTGAACCCTTTGTGGGTATTGTGTTGAAATATTCTGATGAAGAAAAAGCCGTGGCAGATTTCGTACCTGTGAATTCTAATGCTATTCAGAATTTTAACATTGGGTTTATTGGAGCCGGCAGTTTTGCTCAATCCTACCTGATACCCTCCGTTAAAGGTTATGGCTCCCTCGACACAGTTGTAACCAGAGATGGTCTAAATTCCAAGAATGTAGCACAAAAGTTCGGTTTTAACAGGGCCTCTTCCAATCCCATACATATTTTGGAAAATCAGGCAATAAACACTCTATTTATTGCCACACAGCATGATACGCATGTCAAATACGCCATGGCTGGGCTGAAGAATAATAAGGCTGTTTATGTTGAAAAGCCGTTGGCCATGAACGTGGAAGAGTTAAATGAAATCATCGGTGTTTATGAAAATAGCGCCTCTCCAATGCTTATGGTGGGTTTTAACAGAAGGTTTGCACATATCAGTCAGATTGCTAAGGCTTCATTCAAAAACACGGGAGAACCACTGGTAATGAATTTCAGGGTTAATGCAGGTTTTATTCCGAAAGATCATTGGACCCAAACCAGCGCAGGTGGCGGTCGAATTATTGGAGAGATTTGTCATTTCATTGATCTGATGCAGTTCTTCACTGATTCGGAGCCGGTAAAGGTTTATGCTGAATGTATTGATTCGCGGAATGATAAGCTTAAGAATGATGATAACCTTTCAATTGTTGTGAAATTCGCAGACGGATCTGTTGGAAATCTTGTATATACTGCCAATGGTGACAAGGCCCTTCCCAAGGAACGTTTTGAAATTTTTGGAGGCAATGCGGTCTTTATTATCGATGATTTTAGACAAGGGATATTGTTCCACGACAACAAGGATAAGATATTCAAGACTTCCGGGAAAGGTCACAAACAGGAGATTGAAGCTTTCTTCCATGGTTTGTCCACTGGCAGCGGATCGCCTATACCTTTCAGATCGATTTGCCTCACCACACTGGTAACTTTTAAGATAGTCGAATCATTGGCAACAGGTCAACCGCAGGAAGTACAATTTTAAACTTATCCTATGCAGGAAAAATTTTCAATAAGCTTTAGCAGGCTAGTTAAATTTTGTGAGGATCAGCAATTTAAGGGCTGGGATCCTTTTGATGGATTAAACAGCAAGGTTTTTCAGAAACTCATTTTGGTAAATAAGAACAGGTACATTAGGTTAGCATGGATTCAAGCATTTAAAAAGAATCCGGTTAATTTAAGGAAATTCCTCTCCATTCAAAAGGATTTTAATCCCAAAGGACTCGCTTTATTTTTAAGCGGTTACTGCAATTTGTATAAGTGCAATCCAAACGAGAAGTACCTTAAAACAATTAACTGGCTGGCTGAAAGAATCATTGATTTAAAAACACCCGGCTATTCAGGCTCTTGTTGGGGATACAATTTCGATTGGCAATCATTGGCTTTCTTTCAACCCAGGTATACACCGACAATAGTGGCTTCCACATTCATTGGTTATGCCCTGCTTGATGCCTATGACATTACAAAGAATGAAAATTATAAAGCTCATGCAATAAGTGTATGCGATTTTATCTTGAAAGATCTCAACAGAACCTATGACGAGAATGGAGATTTTGCATTCTCCTATTCACCATTGGATAAAACCTGCGTCTTTAATGCATCGTTACTAGGTGCACGCATGCTTTCAAGGACTCATAGTTACACCAATAATCCAGATCTCCTGAATGAAGCAGGAAAAGCTGTAGCCTATTGCTGTAAACATCAGAAAAGTGATGGTTCCTGGACCTATAGTCCGCTGCCTTTTCATCAGTGGATCGATAATTTTCATACCGGATACAATCTTGAATGTATTGCTGAATACCAAAAGTATAGTGGTGATCATTCATTCGATAAAAACATTATGGCAGGTCTTGATTATTACACTCGGAATTTCTTTCTGCCAACAGGTATGCCAAAATATTACAATAACTCAGTATTTCCAGTGGATATCCATGCAACGGCACAGTTGGTAATAACCTTATACCGGCTTAGATGTATCCGGAAATACAAGGCTTTAACAGATAATGTATTGAATTGGACCATTGATAACATGCAGCATCCCGTTAACGGAAGTTTCTTTTATCAAATGAACAAATGGTATATCATTAAGATTCCATATATACGTTGGTCACAGGCGTGGATGTTTTATGCGTTTAGTACATACATGTTTTCACATAAGGAAACTGATGAATTTGACAATCGTTCCCATTGATTGAATAAAACAGTATATATATAAAAGAAAACCCACTGTTAATCAATATTTACTGAAAACTATAAAAATTTTACGTTAACATAATTACATTCGTCACCTAAATATCAATATCATGACAATTTGGTTTGACCTTTCAAATTCACCACACATCAATCTGTTTAGTGCAATGATTCGTGACCTTATGCGCGATCATGAGATCATCATTACATGCAGGCCGCTGGCAAATACCATTGATCTCCTGGATCTTCATAAGCTTAAGTACACCGTTGTGGGCAAACATTATGGAGGTAAATTGTCAAGTAAATTGTTTGGATACCCCGTCAGGGTATATCAGTTATATAAATTTCTTAAGAAACTGAAACCCGATATAGCCATTTCGCAAAGTTCATTTCACAGTCCGATAACTGCTTGGTTATTAGGCATTCCTTCTATTTACATGAATGATAACGAGCATGCGATGGGCAACATTCCCTCCTTTATCTTCGCCTCGAAAATTCTGATACCTGAGTTTCTGGACGCTAAGAAAGTACACAGACAGTGCGCCCGGGATTCTAAAATCATACAGTATCCGGGTGTGAAAGAGGGCATTTATTTATGGAATTCCCCCATAACCTACAAGAGAAAAGAAGATAGGGTTATTTTTGTCAGACCAGAACCATGGATTGCACAGTATTATAAAGGGGCACTGAATTTTCTCGATGACATGCTGTTATATCTTAGGGATAGATCAAAGATTGTGATATTACCTAGGGGAAAAGATCAGGCTATTCATTATGAAAAGGAAAAATTCCGAGGCATTGAGGTATTAAATATACCTTTAAGCATTGAGGAGATCGCTTCTCAATGCAAATTGTTCATCGGCGCTGGTGGTACAATGACCCGCGAGATGGCCGTCTTGGGAGTTCCCACCATATCAGTTTATCAGGACGAATTGCTTGATGTAGATCAATACCTTATTGATAAAGGAATGATGATGCATAAACCTGACCTGACTGGACAATTTGCCTATAGTTACCTTCAGAAATGTGAAAACCAGGAGCCAAACCATGATTTGCTAAGACGTGGGGAGGAAACTTATAATCTAATCAAGAATTTACTCATTCATAAACTATCAGCTGAAACAAAATGATAAAAACAGGAATTATTGGCCTTGGGAAAATGGGCATTTCCCATGCTTCAATTATCAATGCTCATCCTGATTTAGATCTGGTTGCAGTATGTGACTCTTCAACCTTGATACTGGAAGCTTTGAAGAAGTACGGCACATATAGTACCTATACTGATTATAAAAAAATGATCAGTGAAAATGAATTGGAGGCATTGTTTGTCGCAACACCTACCAAACTTCATTCGGAAATGGTGATGTTTGCCATGGAGCACCATATTCATGTCTTTTGTGAGAAACCTTTTAGTCTTACTATCGAAGAGGGCCAGAAAATGACTGACCTTGCTGCTGAAAGGAAACTTGTTAACCAGGTGGGATTCCATAACCGGTTTATTGGCACTTTCAATTTTCTTAAGCAGGTTGTGGCCGCCGGTGCATTAGGCCAAATATATCATTTTATTGGTGAGGCCTATGGGCCTGTTGTTGTTAAAAGGAAAGAGGGAACCTGGAGATCAAATAGTTCTGAAGGAGGCGGTTGTCTTTTCGATTATGCATCCCATGTGATCAATCTGATTGAATTTATTTTAGGAGATATCAAAGATGTCTCAGGTGTAATGCTTAAGAAAGTATTTTCCAGGGGAGTTGAAGATGCCGTATATTCGGGTCTGTATCTGGAAAGCGGCCTAAGTGGGATGTTGAATGTTAATTGGAGTGATGAAACGTACCGCAAAATGTCGACCCAGATTACCCTGTTGGGAACTGAAGGTAAGATAATTGCGGATGCTCAAGAGATGAAAATCTTCATTAAAAATGAACATAAAGAGCTTGGACTTGAAAAGGGCTGGAATATGCGATATATTACCGATCTTACAGATCCGGTCGCATTTAATCTCAGAGGTGAGGAGTATTCAGCCCAGGTTGATTATTTTACCAAGCATATAAAGGCCAGGGATTACAACAATGTTAATTCCTTTGCATCTGCACTTAAAACGGACAAAGTAATTGAATTAATTAAATCAAAAGCTAGTTAAAATACATAGATATTATGGATCGGATATTATTTGGCGACAATCAATTCTTTGCAGTCAACCATCTCTCTGATGAAAAAGCAAGAGCTCAAGCTATTCTATTCAGAAAAAACGAAGCCATCATTAAAGTGCTTGATACGGCAATCGAACTTGGGATAAAAACTTTTATGTGTACTACACATGATAGGATTGCCGGTATATGTGATCATATCAGGGCAAATCCTGATAAATACAAAGGATTTAAAATATATCCATGTATGCCATATGCCCATAAGTATGCCAATGCGGTAACCGAACTGGGTGTTCTGGGCGCTCTCAAGGAATATCTGCCGGGAAACATTTTCAGTACCATGGCAAAAGGGGGCATGGCCTATGCCAGGAAAGATTTCATTGCTATGATGGAATTATTGATTGATGCAGAAATGAAAATGTTTAAAGGAATTGATACCCCGGTCATTTTTATTCAGAACGTTTTAACTGACCTGATACTCGGTCTGGGAATGAAAGATATCTTTAGAGCATACCATGAATATATAATTAAGAAGTTTAATGCCGAACCTGGTTTTATTACAATGAACCTTCCTTTATTATTAAGTGTTTTGGAAGAGGCAGGAATTAAGAACCCTATTATTTGCAGTTCAATTAATAAAATTGGTTTCAGAATGGCTGGCGGAACTGAACCCTATGAAAAAGCAATCCGCAAAGGAAAATTCAGGCCTGTGGCTATGCAGGTTTTGGCAGCAGGGGCTTTGCGACCCGAGCCAGCATTTGAGTATGTTTGTAATCAAAAGAATATTGAATCTATACTGTTTGGTTCCTCCTCAAAGGAACATATTAAGAGTTCAATCGAAATAATTCAGAAATACAGTTGCTTACATGAATAGCCTTAAAAAAAACCAAGCTAATTATTTGCCGTTTAGTGGATATATTATTTATACCGCTAACAGTAATTATTGCAAGACATAGTAAATTGCTCAGAAAGAGACGCTTCAATTACTTTTCAATAAGCAGGAAAATATTCTTAAAAACAGGGGTTTATCCAATATTAGACCATTATTATGAACCTTTGTTTAATTTGAATCATTTGAAGAAACCCTTAAATTTGGAACGTAATCTTCTAGGTATCGACTTTAATATTGAAGGGCAACTAGCTCTACTTGAAAAGTTTAATTATAATAATGAGTTGTTAAAATTTCCAAGGTATACCCATGAGAAGAAAGATGTTATTGAATACTGTTACAATGATGAGGCTTTTAGATCAGGAGATGCAGAATATCTATATAGCATAATCAGGTTGTTTAAGCCTTTAAAAATTATTGAGATCGGTTCAGGCTCGTCTACATTAATGGCCATAAATGCCACAAAGCAAAATACAATCAATGATCCTGAATATATATGTCAACATATCTGCATTGAGCCTTTTGAAAACAAATGGCTGGAATCACTTGGAATTCAAATACACAGGAAACTTGTTGAAGAAATAGATATTTCTTACTTTACACAGTTAAATGCCGGAGACATTCTTTTTATCGATTCCTCTCATATGATCAGGCCGCAGGGAGACGTTTTATTTGAATATCTTGAAATATTACCAACACTTAAATCGGGTGTAATTATTCATGTTCATGACATTTTCTCTCCCAGGGATTATTTGAAAAAATGGATGGAACTTCCTTATTTTTGGAATGAACAGTATCTACTTGAAGCTTTTTTAACAAATAATAAAGATTTTCAAATAATTGGAGCGCTTAATTATTTAAGACATAATTATTATGATAATTTTTCAAAGAAATGTCCTATTCTTAAAGCAGAGGTTGAAAATGGCGTTTTAAGAGAGCCTGGATCGTTTTGGATTGTCAAAACTTAAGATAATTTCAGTATAACTAATTGGCTAAGTACCTAAATGAGACTTTCTTCTGTCTAAGATACATTTTATTTTTATTAGTAATCTGTATATTCCAATATGTTGTAAAACTATTATAATTTTATTTTTAAGGCTTGGGTTTATTGGTTTTTTAAGGACTTCAGGCCAAAGATGATTAATAATCTTCTTTTGCAGGACAGAACGAGGAGGTATTATAAATTTCGAATCCACTGATAAAAAAAGGCTTATTAAAAGTCTTGAATTATAAATATTTACCTCTTCTTGTGCAATATCCTTTTCCAACTGAATTTGTGTACCCCAATTTCCGATCCGTTCCTCCCAATAAAACAAATCGAGTATATTTATCTTGTTTTTTATACAAACTTCACTGCAACCTGATAACCATCCGTTATAATAATCCACAGCGAAAGAGTATTTGTCAACCCCATTAAGGTAGGCGAGTTTTTCTGCGGAAACTTTTATATTAGAACATTTGTAATGCTCAATACCACCTGACGCGAAATTACCAGGCAAATTAACCTTGTTGGCAAAATTCACATAATAATTATAAATGATTGGAAGATAACTTTTATTAGCATAAGGATTGTTTTCAAAATATACTTTTATAAAATCAGGATCGACTGCACGGTTTGTATCTAGCAAATTATGTCGCAGTTTTAATGTCGATAGCAGCTTGCTTGGTATATAAATATCGGGGTGTTTGTCATCATTTTCAACAATTCTGTTGGTATAGAAATATACCCTTTCTTTGACACCTTTTGTAGCTGAGAGAAGAAGCCTTGAATCCTTGCCTGCTGTTAATGGGAGCATAATTTCATATCTAAGGGCAATACTTTCCATATATCCCTTAATTATAGCCGCACACCGATCAGCTACTTCAGCCAAAGGCAGTCTTTCAATTTTTTGGGATGGCCAATATCTGACAATCCTTTGATTACGAACATCAATATAATGATTAGGTACTAATTGAACAATTTCATCATAAATTGTTGTATTCCCGATATTTGAATTATGAAGCCGGATAAATTCCTCTGAATTGTAAAAGGCCAGTTTAGATTTGTTGGTGGTTATTTTAAGCTCTAGAATTTTGGCCAACAGTTGAGGCTGTGATGCGAACCAGAGTTTAGAACGCTTTTGACTGAAGAATATTTTGCGGGTAGCAGTTGCATCATTTAGAAGTATTATAATATCACCAGTCATATGGATAATTACATATCTTCCTGAATAATTGGCGATTTTTTTTGTAATATGTTCGAAGTCATTGCTAATCAAGTCTTTCAATACTTCCATATTGTCTTTTGAAGGAAACTCGTAATCTAAGATGTCACCTAGCAGAACAAGAGTAACCTCATTTGCGGAATAACTTGTGACTTTTAGATCGATTTGTGAATAAAGCGAATAGAGATTTCCAATTTTATGGTAGTTATGAAGAAATGGGCACTCAATTTCTTCCGGCACCAATAAGTATTGCCTCCTGTATCTTAGCTTTTCTTTCTCTGCTGAATTCATGTATTATTACTTATTTATTCCATCTATATGAACACTTGCTTATTTTTTTGCTTACTTGACAAGCATATTATTACGGATCATTCCCGATAAATAAAATCTTTTTGTATGATTTGATAAATTTTTTTCCTTGTATAATGAAACCTTATGGTTCGACTGGCTGGCACATTGAGCTTCTCTACACTGATTCTCTGAAAGTTTGTGCTTACAGAATCCGTTAATAATCCGCTGGTACCAAAGCTTGCTTCAATTTTGCCGGATATTGCATGGAAAAAATCTTTAGAAACCATCATATCGCTGTAAGGGAATGCAAACACACGATATGGGAGACCAAATTTTTTAACCACAAACTCAGTACTCCCTAATGTCTGTTGTATCTGATGTTCAAGGGTCAATTCGGCATATCGGGCATGATCAACGCTGTGGCTGCCTATTGTAAAACCGGCATTGATAAGTTCCTGAATCTGTTGACTGGTCAAATAGGGCTTAACTTCTGAAAGAAATCCGGTGATATCAAGGTTCAATTCACCTGCAAGTTCGTCTATTACGAAGCGGTTGTTATAGCTTATTCCTAATATCGCCCCTATGATATCTTTCCCTGCAATTCCTTTTGATCCCAGAACTTTTAATAGCCTTATGTTTGTTTTATCACTACCAAGATAATTTAATCGATCGATAATCAGGCTTTTTTTATTATCATAATTCAATTCTTTGTTATCAATAAAATTTTGAGTGAGAAATACCGTAGTGGATAGCTTTTTCTCAAGGCAAATTGGCGCAACAATATCATAAACTTCCCTGAATCCATCATCAAATGTCAGCAACAGCGAATTTTTTGGCAGCTTTGTGTTGTTTCTGACGCTTTCTAGAAATTCATCAAGTCCAATAGGGTGATACTTTTTACAAAAAAAAATCAAATCCTCGATAAAAGTTTTGATATTCCTGTATTTATAAAGATTCTCTATATAGGGGAGTTTATTGTCAGATACTATATGATAATTAACTATCAAAGGATTGACATTTGAAAGGCCTCTCAATAAACTGAAAGGCAATAGAACAGGGATATCTTTGTGAGTCATTTTCATTTTGATTTGTGCTTTGCATTAATTATAGCATCATACTTGTTATGCAAGGTCAGCGCTATATTTTCCCAGGTGAAATTTTCTACCAGTTTTTTTCCGTTCATACCAATTCTTAGTCTTACATCTTTGTCAACAATAAGATATTCCAGATTTTTAACAATGTCATCTACATTTTTATGATCAACAGAAATACCTTCCTCACCTTCTTTAAATATACCAAATATTCCCGAGTTTTTGGCACATATTATTGGTATTCCCATGGCCATCGCTTCAAAATAAACCCTTCCAAAGGTTTCAAAATAACTGGGCATTATAAATATATCATGTTCATAAATTTCATTGGCAATTTGATCATGGGAAATACTTTCGATGAAATGTACATGATTTTCAATGCCTAATGACTTCACCAGCTTCTTTAAAGAATCATTTTCCGGCCCCTTGCCAACAACGGTATAAGTAATTTTATACCGGGACAAAAGTTGTCCAATGGCAAGAATTACCTTATCTACATTTTTTAATTTTATTAATTCTGCTACTGTTAATATACTGATGCCTTCTTCTGCTGTTTGTTTTTGTTCCCTTATAAAACTACTATGGAATCCTAATGGTATCAGCTCTAGGTTGGGTATGCCAAGTGTTTTGTAAAAGACATAATTGGAATGATTTATTGGAAAAACACCGGATGCGTTTTTCATTAGTTTAATGGAGATAAACTTTGAAATACAATGTTCAAAATAAAATCTTTCATTGTGGGTGGTGATCACATAAGGAATATTGAATTTTCTATGCAGAAAATTAGCCAGTAATGCATCGGGGAGTATGTATTGAGCATGTATAATATCGAAGTTGTTTTTATAAAAAAGGTTGTAAATTCTGGTTCTATTCAAACAATATATGGTTCGGGTAATTATGGCATGTATATTTCTGAGTCTCCAGGATGAAAAAAAAGGAAAAACTTCAATGTGAAAATTATGAACGTTTCTTGTGAAATTTTTATTTAACTTATTAATGATCGTTTTTTTTCTAATAACCGATAAGATATTAATATCCAATTTGATAGGCTTAATAATGACGATTGAATCATTAGGGTATAGATTTCGGTAATTAGTAAATGTTTCAAAGACAAAATCATTACCCTTGCTTATGTTGGGTATAGGTAATATGCTTGATACTACTAAAATTCTCATTCTTTTTTATTTCATTTTATTTTTGAGAAGCATAATAGAAAATTGGACAGTAATTATAATTTGATCACAAAAATACTATCAGAACAAATCCGAATTATTTCTTTTTATACCAAACCATCCAAGCACTTTCCATTTAATGAAACTGGCTGTATAAATAGCATACTTCTTAAATATATACTTATATGCCAGAATACTTGTTGTATGTATCTTATTAAACTTAAGGTCTTTAACTAAATTGGTATTTGATTTAATAGAAAACAAACTTTCAATAAACTGCTTAATTGTTTTGTTTTCTATATGGCTAATCCCTGTAGTTTCAGTATCATTTAGCAACTGTAAATTGGGATATACTATATTATGAAAACCTGCTTTTTTTGCTCGCAATGCAAAATCCATGTCTCCGAAATATTGTGGAAAATTAATCTCATCAAAAAGACCAATTTTATCAAAAACATCCCGGTGGATCAAATCGCCTTGTCCTAAGAACCAATCAACTTCTGTGATTTTATTGTATTTAGGGCCATCAACTTCTTGTCGGCCAATTAAAGATCTGAAACCATTATGTGGATTAAATGTTCCACCTGCACCAAAAATTATATAAGGACGAATTTTATAATATATCTTTGAACAGATGATGGTTTGGTGATCCCATTTTTCCAGAATTGACTGTAAATTGTCGAAGTAATCGTTTATTGGGATGATATCATTTTCCCATAGTAAAATGAATTCCGTATTCAACTCATTGAAAGCAAATCGGATACAAAGATTCATGCTTCCGCTCCACCACAAATGTCCATTTCCTTGTAAAACAATAACTTCAGGATGTTCTAATCGGATATAATCTGAAGTCCCGTCGGTGGAACCATCATCCACAACAATTGTAAAGATCTCATTCTTTGTGTAAAATGAAGTCTTTTTCTGTTGTCTCAATTTAGTGAGACATTCTTTAGTGCATGATAATCTATTATGAACCGGAAATACTACTGCAACCTTCTTCATTAATTGGATTTTGTTTTGTGTATTACTTCAATTGACTGAATGATGATAAATATTCATTACTTAGTATTATCATACAGATGATGTGAGTATGGGTAAATAAGTAACGGATACGAGATACATGTATGAATTACGCCCATATACATAGAAAAACTACTCGGATATCATTATGCTGATTTAACATATATGATTTGATGATTCAGGAATTAAAAATCATACAGTCAGGCAAAAGTATAAAATTATTTCGGAAAATCAGTATTACTCCCATGGTTTTAGCAGTCCTCTCCATACGATGATTATTCCCAAAAATTATGCAACTTGCACGAATACAAAAACAAATTACTAATTTTGATAATTAAGTTGAACAGCTTGTTTTGTATCGATATTGTTACAAATACTTTTTTAACATTATTCAAGATTATAAGCGACAAAAAAGTCACTATGAACAAAGGATATTTTTGGATAGATAACCTGCGAGTTATTGCTACCTTAAGTGTTATTTTATTACACGTTTCTGCTGTTCCTGTTACCCAATTTGGTATAATAGATATTGGTATTTGGTGGGCAGGCAATATCCTTAATGGAAGTGTACGGTTTTGTGTTCCTATTTTCTTTATGATCTCAGGAGCCTTGCTTCTATCTAAAGATTACACTTTATCTATTTTTATAAAAAAGAGATTTTTAAGACTTTTACCGCCATTTATTTTTTGGAGTTTAATTTATATAACCTATAGGTTAGTAATAGACTTCCATAACGGATTAACAATGAGTTTCTTTGAAATCTGTAAATATGTTATTATAAAATTATGTCAAGGAAGTAGTGATCATTTATGGTTCGTATACTATATTATGGGTCTTTATTTAGTAATACCTATTATAAGAAAATGGATAAAGAATGCTGACAACAATGAAATTATATATTTTCTTTCTATATGGGGAGTAACTTTAATAATTAATTTTTCCTTTTTGAAAACCTATAAACCAAGTTTTAATTTAATATATTTCTCAGGGCACCTTGGTTATATGGTTTTGGGATACTTCTTATCAGAGAATATAAATAAAATATTAAATAACAAATGGATTGCTCTTGCTATGGTTGCTGTTGGAAATTTATTAACGATATTGGGAACCTATTTTCTGTCAGAAAAAATTAACTCATTTGATACCTCACTGTATGTTTATCTGACTCCCAATGTTGCATTAAGTGCTATTGGGATTTTTCTTCTTTTTAAGAATTTAGAAATTAAGTCAGTTGTTTATTTCAATTTGGTAAATGTTATAAGCAAAAATAGTTACGGAATCTACTTGATTCACATGTTGGTTTTGGCAATAATCTCAAAAGTTGGAATAAATTGGGAAATGGCAACTCCGGCAATAAGTTTGGTTATTGTAACATTTGTTTGCTTCTTTGTTTCATGTTGCGTTATTTTTATTATGAATAAAATCAAGATTTTAAATAAAATAGCAGGATAATCTAAGCAACGAAAAAACTTACATTTATTTTGATTGTTAAGTATTTCAAAGTGTTCCTATGGTTACTCAAGTTTGTTATGGACAGAAATATCGATTGTAATATTTTCATTAGCCTTTTTAATTTTTGCCATTAGGTTTCTGTTCTTCTGTTGGTTGTTAAGGTCTGAAAATCGGATGTATCAATCATATACATCAAACATGCGACGCAAACAATGAAATGAGATACACTGAAACCCTCACCTGTAAGAAGCGACATAGCAATGGTAATAAACACATATCTGATATAGATAAAATTTGATGGAATCTTAAGCATGATTGATTTAATACAAATGCCCAAAACACCGATAACGAATAAAGGTCCATAGATAGCATAATTAC
>JAFGOZ010000242.1 GCA_016926235.1 Bacteroidales bacterium
TCAAATATTGGAGAATTATTCAGTTACATACCTTTCAGAACCTTCCCTTCGACAGGCAATGGTGATGTAGGATATTTTCTGAAAGGATTTAACTTAAGTCCGTGGATTGTATTTATCCCTGGCACGGCACTGATATTCATGGGTTTGTGGAGGTTTATCTCTCAATATACAAACATGTTATATCATTATCTGGATTTAAATTCAGCGACAAAATTTATTCATTTTATATTTCTTCATATTGTTTTATACTTTTGGTTTGGAGAAACTGTATATCATTTTTATGGCCCAAATTACTGGACAATTGTACCATTCATTTTAGGAATAATATCTTTTATTGTATTTAACCCTCTCCGAAAAAAAACGAAAGAAAAATTGATATAAATAAGAACATTAGCCAAAGATACATGCAATTTCAGCAAAACGCTGTGAGGTTATGAGCCCTGCAGTAGTACAGTGTAAAACGATTTGCTGTTAAATTTAACTGAAGCGTTTTGCCAGCCGATGCTAAAGGCATATCATTACAAAGGGAGGTGAGAAGATTTATATGAGAGATATTCCTTAAAATCATTTTTCAGAACACAGCGAATGAAGATGATTTTTTAGTTGATAAATTTCCTAATAACTTATAAAAATAGATACATCAGCTTATCCGCTTTCTTTGTCACGCAAACGTCCAAACAAAAAAAACCTCTCAACAAGAGAAGCTCATTTTATTAAAAACAAATGTCGGGGCAGCAGGATTTGAACCTGCGGCCCCCTGCTCCCAAAGCAGTTGTCAATTATATTTAAATTATTGTTTTTATTAACCAGGATTCCTGTTTTGTACACGAATTTTGTACACATCTCTTTGTATTAAGATAACTATAAGAGTAAATTATCTTAAACTCATCATACTAAAAATTGATCACAATAAAAAAGCCCCGCAAATAAACGGGGCTTTTATTTACATTTTTTTAAATATTTAAAATACTCAGGTCTTGTCATTTTTGCACTTCTAAGTAAACCATGTATTATGTCTAAACCTACACTGTCATATTTAGGAATAGGGCGAATGCAATCATCTCTAACATATTGTATATGGCTGCTTTTTTCTCTGTCGAAAACAAATCCTGCTTTTTCAAATATACAAACCAGGACCCGCCAATGTACAGGTGTCAGGCGTGGCATACCCTACGAGAATCTTTTGGGGCAATTAAATGAATTGGGATGTTAATAAATTCCTCTTTTGAAGAAGAATCTAATTCTTTTTCAACAACTTCTTCATGATAGAGTTTGAATCCACACTCTTTCAATACTGCATCCAAAGTACCCCGTTTAATGCAGGATTCTAAAAACATTACAAGTGCTTCTCTTAAATTTTTCTTAGCTTCTTGTTCGTTTCTTCCTTGTGACAACACATCAAGAATAGGACAGCAGGATATAAACCATTCACCCTCTTTTTTAATTACCATAGGTAACCGAAATTTTAGATTCATTACTACTGATGATTTCATTTTGTAATCTCTTGTATTATTGTATTGACCTGCAAAATATACCTGTTAGAAGGTAATTTTTACTAAATAAATGATAGAATATGGTTATGGATAGCACCTCCAGATGTAGACATATATTGCACAATTTATTCCACAAAGTCAAGTAGAAATATGACATTTAACAAGAGAATTCGAGCAAAACGTATGCCATGAAGTCATATAATAATAACGATTTTATTATAGCTATTGTTTCATCCTTAATATTTACACTTTATCAAAATCTTAATATCTTAATCAATATATCAGTTGGAAAATATAAGATAATCCGACATTCAATCCTTCTGGGCTTGAAATATAGCCAATATTTAGACTGGTATTTTTTTCAATGATTATTATTAGCCCTCCAAATACATTTAATTCTGATGAACCAACATCTGGATCTTCTATCCAATATTTTCCATTTGTTTGTACCTAAAATCTCAAATGGATCGTAATATTGCCTATAGCCTACTATTGGCGTATATCCTAAACCGGCATATAGATAGAATAGCATGAGCAAGGGCAGGGTTATACCCAAATCTATAGTAAAACTACCATCGTCTTTCTTGTTGGAGCTTCACATTTGGGTTTTCAACCCCCTTTTGATCCCCGAATCGGGTATGATTATAGCCCATTTTGACCAAAATGTTTCACATTCCTGGGGAAATGTGAAAGAAGTATATAAAGGTTGTGGAAATTTAATCTTCAGTTTGTCAATAGAGATTAATTGACTTGATTTGTTCTTTGTACAGTTGATTTTCAAAACTCATTTTTACAATCAGACATTAATATCATTCACTTATATTTTAATGATAAATTGGCTAAATACAATTCTGAACCAGCTTTCGGATCATTTGCCATAACACCAAATTTTATTTGAATTTTCCTGATCTGATTAGATTGGACTGATAATAAATTATTTGTTATTTCTCTTTGTATATCTAACTGATAATTTTGAAATAGCTTTTCAGAAGGTATTCGAATATTATGAACCTGGTTTGTATCTTCCGGCCCACGAGGAACACCGACCAGAGGAGAATTTGTAAAAATATTCTTAACACTATTAAAAAGGTGAGTTGCACCAATCGCATGATTTTTTGCATCTAAATAGACAACTGAAATAAATGTTGTTCCTGTTCCACTAAATCCTATAAACATTCCTTCCCAGGATTTCATTTGGAAAGTTGCCTCAAAAATCAAATCTGTACCTGCCACTTCTATTTCTTGTGAGAACTCGACCTTGTTTTTTCCCTGATGATGTAAATATAGGCCATTGACGCCCAATGAGTTTATGAAAGTTTGTTGAACTTTTGTTGCACCACCTTGAATTTTATCCATTCTTCTTTGCCATCCAATATCTAATGATTGTGAAAAATCACCATTAATAAGCAGATTACTATTTGACTTGTAAACAGGCGATATTGGATGGGGATCAAGGGTCAGTCGTATACGATTGTTCAGAGCAATCACTTCATTGGTTGTGGTCAAGTATCCTGTTGCAGACGCTAGGACCTCGCCGGTTTCTGTTTTAACAATTCGGGAAGACACGCGATATCGTCCTTGCCCTTTTTCGATTGAACCAAAGACAACAGCTGAAGCACCAAAGAATTTTCCGATTCGAGCAGCACTTTTTTCATCGATGTAGCCGGTTTGCCCTAACTGAGGTTCACTTAATACTTTACTCATATCTATCCGTTCGACAATTTGATACCCGCTTTTAAACATTACATCAATAAGTTGATTAGCCAGGGAAACGCCAAGATCAGTAACACGATTGTTATAGTCTGTAAATTCTATCACAGCAATTTGATATCCAGATTCAGACTTTAAAGTAACCTCAAATTGTTGTACAATATTTTGGGCTGTTTCAACAATCGGATCTTTTTGTACCTGAACGATAGAATTTTGATTTTGAGTGCTAGCACAAGCAAATAATAATAGTAAAAATAAAACCACATTATAAATTTTCATGATTTTATCCTCCATAAAACATTTTATTAAAACTCAATATCAGTTTTGGCACCTCGTTGCCATCTCTTCACACAATTTTGCCTTGGCCTGATCACCGAAATTTTCATAGATTTCTGCCAGCAAATTCCAGCCCTGTACATAATGCGGAGCTATTTTTGTCAATTTTTCGGCATATCTGAAGGCTTCTTTCCATTTCTCCTGGCTTCCATATAGAACCACAAGATAATGCATAATTCGATTTCGTGAATACTTCTGATTATCCAATTCCAATGCCTTCAGATAGCTTCGCTCGGCATCTTCATACATCCCATTATGATGTTGTGCAATACCGAGATGATACCACAAATTATCTGAAGCAGGATAAATTGCTAAAAGCGTTTCAAAAACGAATATCGCATCAAAGTAACACTGCTTTTTAATAAATAATTCTCCAATATCACTAAGTATACTGAGCTCATGCGCATCTATTTCGAGCAATCTTCTTACATTAAATTTTGCCTCCTCCAAGCGGTCTGATTTCAATTGAACGATGACAAGGTGCATCCATCCGCCTGCATATTCCGGCAGCATCTCGACTAAATTTGTAAAGAAATTTAGAGCTATATCAAAATGTTTATTGTCATTATACACGCGTCCCAAAGATTGCAGAACATACCAGCTGTCCGGAACAGTCATATGCAATTTCTTCAGAGCGTTCAGATTTTTTCTTTTACTCGAAATATTTTCATGGTACCAAATCCATACATAGCCGTCATAGTATTGAGGTTCAAATTCAAGAGTATGCCGGATATATTTTTTGCATTCCTGAATCTCACCCTTTAGTGCATGTAAATAAATCAAATGCTCCAGGGCATTAAATGATTTTGGATCATTAACAAACAAGGTTCGAAATGTTTGAACAGCTTTATCAATATACCTGGCTTCTACCTGCATTTCACCAAGAAGCGACAATACACAGGGCATCTCAGGTAACAGGGTTTCAAGTCTTTCCAGATAAATACATGCCTTTTTGTAGTCTTTCACCTGCTCATAATAGAGTCCCAGTTCTTCAAGTGCGCATATATTGTTTTCATCAAGTTCAATCGCCTTTTCATAATAGTCTTTACATTTGGTATGGTCTCCAAACATCTCCACCCAGCCCCTGAAATACCAGGCATAGGACATTCCTGGATTGACAGCAATGCAGCGCTCTGCTGTCTCCCTTAATTTTTTCTTTTCAACTTCTCTTTGATAAATAAAGCAGATATGCAGCAATGCGAACTCATTTTGGGGATCAATGTCAAGAACCCGTTGAAAAGTTTCTTCAGCATTCACATTACTGTAGAGCATCAGATAGCTGACAGCAAGGCGATTCAAGGCTTCGATATTTTGGGGATCATGATCAAGTATTTCATTATAAATCTGGATGGAAACCGATCGGTCACCATCCTGCTGCATAAGAATTGCCAGTTTAAAACGCATTTCGATTAGATTAGGTTGGACTTTTAACCGCGATTTACATTTTCGTATTTCATCCTCGGGATTATCAAACCAATGCGACTGTTCAAGCTGATTTAGATACAGGTCTGTATAAGTGTAAAATATGGGGCCATATGCTGAGCGTTCTGAGATCATTTATTAATATCCCCTCTGGACCTGAAGAATGAATATGGCTCATGCCTTAGCATTATAATCATAAACCGATATCACTCACCTTTTGCTTCATAGAAAACCGATACCAGAAATTTTTTATATTTTCGACTTGTGGTGTTGTTTTACCTATGCTTCCATTTACGAATACTTTACAGTTTGTCAGATCGGGGAACCTGTTTCTATTACTAAGTTCATCCAGTATCTTCTCAATTTGTCCATCTGAAGGTCCTGTTGAAGTTGAAAATGTAAAATCTTCAGATTCATGAATCATGTCAGAGAATAATACAATAACA
>JAFGOZ010000243.1 GCA_016926235.1 Bacteroidales bacterium
CGCACCGTAATCACCCCCGGCAGCACCGAAGGCATTGCAGCCGTAAAGCAAATCAACAATTACTACCCCTTTGGCCTAAAAATGAGCTTGGAATGCTACAGTATTTCGGACAATAAATACCTTTACAACAATAAAGAATTTGAAGATGAATTTGATCTCTTCTGGTATTATTACGGAGCTAGGTTTTATGACCCAGCAATCGGACGCACAACAACCATAGACCCACATGCTGAGAGTTATTACGGATTATCGGCTTATAATATGTTTGGAAATAATCCTATGCTAAACATTGACCCTACAGGAATGGACTGGTACAGCTATATTGATGATGATGGAAATGAGCATTATAAATATCAGGATGGTGATGACGAATCGATAGAAATTGATGGTAACACTTATGCAAATATCGGTTCTTCCGTTAGTATAAATCTCAATGATGATGTTTATTTAAATGCTTTCCAAAATTTAACTATGACATCTTATGGCGAAGCTGTTGACCTTAAAGGTAAAATACTTAATAATGATGGATTGTTCCATAAATATATCAAAGATGGCAGTGATTTAAGTATGAATGGAAGGATAGAACTATTTGAAAATAGGGTAAGTAAAAGTATAGGCGAAGATGGTCTTCGAGTAATGAAGGGAATTGGTGCCGTTACAGGAGGTGCTGTTTTTGGGGGAGAACTGATAGGCGTTGCTCCAGTGGTTGGTAATTACGTTTTAGATCAAACAGTATTAGCGGAAATATATACAGGTAATTTTTCTGGATTGTATAATTCCACCTATGCCGTTGGAACATTTATGAACAATACATACTATGGACAATGGCTTGCAGCTGCAATTTATGCGCAATTCCCTACAGGAACTGTTTCTGGCGTTCCATTGAATAGTGATAAACAAACAATATCACAATTTGTAAAACAATTATTTGATTTGGGTAAACACAATAAAAACAATAGAAAATGATTTATGCGCTATTAATCTACTTATTGTCAGTTTATTTTGGAAGTCTGAAAAATTATCTAAAAGATGCGAAAGTGTCGATCGGAATTAAAATCATTTTCATTACGATATCGTTTTTTATATTCCAATACTACTTCAAAAGCTTTAGACTAACTCTTTGGGACATATACCAAAATGGATTTACTGTATTTAGTCCTGAAATTTGTGTATTCAATGGAGTGAAAGATTCTATTATTCTTATACTCTTTTTTATAACTTCTTTTTTCATGTCAGGTCTAATTTTAAATATAGTGGTCAGAGGGAAAGGGCATAAATTATTCCTTTTCATTTCTCCTTTTATTATTCTAATTACAACTTTAGATTTGTATATTTTTTCGATTACAGAATCGGATTTAATCGAAGGAGGAAAAACATTTGTGGTCTTTTTGGGATTAGTTACCATTGCAATAGGTTTAATTAATTTATTCTATAACATTAAACCTGTACAAAAAATATTCAAACAAAATGACAACTAATTGGTACGATTACGGGGCACGGTTCTATGACCCAAGCCTAGGGAGGTTTCATTCAATAGATCCGTTGGCTATTAAATTCCCATTCCAATCTCCATATTTGTATGGTTACAATAACCCGATTCGATTCATTGATTATTTGGGGATGAGTAGCCAAGAACCTAATGAAAAAATAAAAGCACTTCAAGCTAAAGAAATACAAAAAGTTATTCTAACTACTCAGGCTGAAAATGAAGTCGCAAATTTAATTATTGATTCTCAAGGTCTTTCGAGTAGTGAGCACAGTAGATGGTGAAATCAAGAATGAGATGGTAAAAACCATCAAAGAACACACGAATATTTCTGTTGAGTTTGAGGAAGTTCCAGTGATGGGTAAAGACCAAAAAGTTCCTGAAAAGCCTTCTGATACAGAACTAAAGATAAAAAGCGTAACAGTTAGTCCGGCAAATGCTGAAAATGAAGAAATTGGAAATGGTAGAGAGATTGTAAAGACAGTGGTTAAAAAAGGTGCTTCACATGGTTATAAAATATACAAGGGAGTCAAGCCAATGTCAAAGTTCGTTTCTGGGCCAGCAGGTTATGTTATGACCCCTTTGGAGGCCGGACGGGGCAGTAGTGCCAGAGATAAAAAAGAAGTGGATAAACAGATAGCACGACAAAATGCCGTCAATGGTTTAAATAACTTTTTTGGAGGCAAATAATTTAATCATAATTCTTGTGTTTATGGATAAGAAAGAAATTAAAGAAAAAAAGCATTGTTTGGAATGTGGTAATGAAATAACAAACATTAGTTATTCAAAAAGGTTTTGTTCAAAAAAATGCAAGAAAGAGTATAGAAAAGTATCCTTCTGGCAAGTTATTTTAGACTTCTTAAGTATATAAAGAAAAGTCCGGGCTGTCCAAGTTTTACTTTTATAAACCGAAGAGTTCTCTAAGTACTTTATCCTTTAGAAAGAAAACTTTTTCTGTATAAAATATTTCATTTTTTATTTTCTATTTGATTTTACATCACAATATTTTAAATTGCCTAACGTTAAACATTAGTTATAAACCTTTAATCCAAAATTATGTCTTCACAAACAGAAACAGGCCATGCCAAAAATGTGGCCAACTTTGAAAAA
>JAFGOZ010000244.1 GCA_016926235.1 Bacteroidales bacterium
CTGAATCAGGAGTATAATTAATGAAAACCAAACAAGTAATAAAAAAGGATAATGATTATATTTGTGATATTGATATATCTGTAGAAGAATGGAAAACACTACTTCAAAATGAGAATATTGTTAATAACGAATACATTGAGACTTTGTTAAAATTCTATAATGAGCCGGAACATAAATCAACCTGTAAAGACCTTGGTAAAAAATATAACCTCAATCCTAGTTCTATAAGTGGTAAAATAACTACTTTTGCCAAAAGTGTTCAACGAATAATAAACCGATTTGAGATAAAAGGTGTTGATGGTAGCCCTTCTTACTGGGTAATCCCTATGCTTGGTAGAGAAGTGGGTGACTTATTTGAATGGACATTAAGACCAGAGCTAGTACAGGCAATAGAAGATTTGGGTTTTAGGGAATCAAATATGACTGAAAAAGATGAACTTATACAGGAATTTCGTAATACATGGACTATTGAAAGAGTCAAATCAATGTCATTGGTTGACTATTCTTCTGTTGGCACAGCTGAATCATTTACTTACTGGCTTGAAAGTAAAACTGATTTCATTGGTAGTATTTGGGGGGGCAGCTCGTTTAAGTTTGGTATCTATGAGAGAAAAGAACGTGTTAATAAGAAATCAAAAGGTGGCCTTTCCTATTCCGAGAAATATGCATGGTATACAAAATATGGCAATGATCCAGAGTCTGCATTTGTAAAAGTTAAAGAAATCATTATTTCAATAATCGAACATATACAGAATAATAATACTAAAGCTATTGATACAATTGATTTTAGTCCTGCATACAAATGGAAAATAGCTTTTCTTTATCAGGATTTTAGTAATCCAGTTCTGTTGCCTATATTCAAATTAGATATGCTTCGGTTTATAGCTTACAAATCTGTCAAAATCAATAAAGGCTATGTTGATTGTTTTAAAATGCTCATAAGCAATTGGGATAAGAAAAATATTCATCAATATTCTGAGCAATTATGGGATTTCTGGAAACAAAATAACAGCAGTATTTCAGGTATTGTTGGAAGTGATAGTAATGATTGGAAAACTTATGCAATTAAAGATATTGAAGCAAAGGGATATTATGTTCTCTGGTGGTCTAAAAAACCATCAAAAGGAGTGAATGTTTTAAACCAGTTAAAAACATTGATTGAAAATGATGGCTCATTTCCTTTTTATATCTTAAACCAAGGTATGGCAGAATATTTACTTCGTGTAAATGATTTTGCGATTAAAGACGATTATACAGAAAAAATAAAAGAATGGGAAATTGATGTACCCGGTAAAACAATCACTGAATTTGGTGATAATAAACAGGCACATATTGTCTTTTATATAGACCGCATTGATCATATTAAATCTGAAATTTCAGCAGATGATTTTAATTATTGGAATGGTGCCAGTAAACCCCGTCAGGACAACCTTCAGCCGTTTACTTCTATTCGAACTAATTTTGAAGAAAAGAAATCTGTGCAAACATTTAAAACTATCAGCAAAGGAGTCACTTCAATGTCTCTCAATACAATCCTCTACGGCCCTCCGGGTACTGGAAAGACCTGGGAACTGCGTAATAATTACTTTAAAGAATTTGAAATTACAAAAGAGGGTATGTCGCGTGAAAGTGCAATTGAAGAAGTAATCAATGATCTTTCATGGTGGCAAACAATTGCCGCTGTTTTACTGGAAACAGGCAACTCTACAGTATCTGATATCAAAAGCCATGAATATATTAGAGCAAAAGATAAACTTTCATCTAATAAAAACGTAGGTGCTACACTTTGGGGTAATCTTCAAATGCATACACCTCAAGACTGTAAATATGTAAATTATACTCACCGACAAAGCCCTTATATATTTTTTAAAGATGAAAATAAAATTTGGCACCTTGATAAGGATTCACTTGAAGAGGTTTCTCCGGAAATATTAGAAGTTAAACAAAGAATAGAGTCTCTGGTCGGTGATACAAAAACAGAAAAAAACTGGGAATTTGTGACTTTTCATCAGTCATATTCTTACGAAGAATTTGTAGAAGGTATTAAACCAGTTATAGATATAACTGAAGGTGAAACATCTAATGAAGTAACTTACGAGATTAAGCCTGGTATATTTAAAGATCTTGCTATTAAAGCCGAAAAAAATCCTGAAAAAAAATATGCGCTTTTTATCGACGAGATTAACCGTGGCAATATCTCAAAGATCTTCGGAGAGCTGATTACCCTCATCGAAGACGATAAAAGAATTGGAGCAGAAAACGAACTTAAAATAACACTGCCATATTCAAATGACATAAAAAACCCTTTCGGCGTACCCAAAAATCTTTATATCATCGGCACCATGAATACTGCTGACCGTTCCATTGCACTTATGGATACTGCACTCCGTCGTCGCTTTTCATTTCAGGAAATAATGCCGGATCATACTCTTTTGAAAACAGATGTCGAGAGTATAAACCTTCAAGAGATGCTTAAGGTTATCAATGAAAGGATTGAATATCTCTATGATAGAGATCATATGATTGGTCATGCCTATTTTATCAATATTAATACTTTTGAAGATCTGAAAAATGTTTTTCGTAATAAGATTATTCCGCTCTTGCAGGAGTATTTTTATGACGATTGGCAGAAAATAAAAATGATTCTCAATGATAATAATGATGCTTCTGGTTTCATCAGAACAAAGTCAAATGCAAAGGAGTTGTTTTCCAGATTTAAAGAGAGTGATATCGATCTTGAAGAAAAAAAATATTTTATAGATACTGAGGCATTTAGCAATAAAGAAAATTATACGGCTATATATGAGTAGGTTTTTATATGAGTGCTAAACGTCATATCAGCTGTGTTGAGCATGAAATAATTTCAAATGGTTTTATCGATTATAAAGCGTACAAAGAGCTTTATGCATTTTCTCTGACAGATGCTGCTAAAGGCATAATCTCTCCCGGGCCCAACTGCTTAAAGCTTAAAAGTTATGTGGGCATTATCCAGACAGCTTCGGGCTTTGTATTAGAAATACTTCCAAAGATTCATAATGAAAATAATAACGTTGAAGAAAGCAGAGATACCTATCTTAAGATGCTGAAAACCATCCGCTATCTTCCCGGTTACAAAGACCTCGATACTGCTCATCTTAAAACAGACAGCAAGATGCCGCTTTTTGAGCTCTTTATCTCTATGTTTATTAACGAAGTGTTCACCATAGTTAAAAAGGGCATCAAGTCAGACTATGTTGCAGAGGAATACAACAGCACTTTCCTCCGGGGCAAGCTTGTTGTTGGTGGACATATAAAGCAGAACATTGCCCACAAAGAGCGTTTCTATATCTCCCATGACAACTATATTCCCGATATTCCTCATAACCGTATTTTAAAGTCTGCTATTTTGTATTTACAGGAAAAGAGTATTGCAGTATTTTTTGAGAATAAACGCCGTTTGCGGGAGCTTTCCTTTATCTTTGACGAGGTCTATGTTTCACGGGACTACAAACAGGATTATGCTCAGTGCAAACGCAATCGTACCAACAGCTATTATAACAAGGCGCTTGCGTGGGCTCTTGTGTTTCTTGGTGACAACTCCTTTTCAACTTTTTCCGGATCTACCGTTGCCTGTTCATTGCTTTTCCCAATGGAAAAGATTTTTGAACGCTATGTTTATGAGCTATTGGCCAAAAATGGAGAACTCTCAATTGAAAGTAAGAATTCAGATAAATCAGATAATAACCTGTTAAAGAAAGAAGTTATTCTGAATAGTATCACAGAGTTGCGCTATCAGAAACCCCAAAAATACCTGCTTAAAGAAACTTTCACTGGTAAAGACAGATTTCTTGCAAAACCCGATATCACTTGTTGGTGCGGTGATATCTTTTACATCATCGATGCCAAGTGGAAGCTCCTTGATCAAAACAGCCTCGATGGCAAGTGCGGTATCTCTCAGGCCGATCTCTATCAGCTCTTGTCCTATGCAATGGTAATACCTGAAGATGAATGTAAAGATGTGCAGCTTGTTCTTGTCTACCCGAAACATACGGGTTTGAATACAATGAAGAATTTCTCGTTTAACATCACCGGTGAGCGCAATGTCAATATAACAATATTTCCGCTGGCCTTGCCGGGATGTAATGAGTGAAATATAAGTTGAATAATTTTTGAATACTATGAGTAATGGAGAGTATATGGGTGCTATAGATTTTAGTAAAATCACAAAAGAACATATAGAAAAGGCAATAGCAGATATTGATCAAAATGGTGTAAAAAATACTGAGCAATCTCGTAAGCGTCAATTTCCCAACAGGTTGTCTCCGGTCAGGATATTTTAATCATTTCAGGTGAAAGCATATCCGGCAGGAGTTTCCGCAG
>JAFGOZ010000245.1 GCA_016926235.1 Bacteroidales bacterium
CCATAGACCAGCCGTATGTTCGGGATTTAGTTCAACCGGGGCTTCATAACTGGGCACTACGTACCGTATGAAGCCCTATATATTGTGCGGTCGGCTTTATTATAGTTTAACATCAATGTTCAAAATTATATAATCTTTTCACCAAATCTATTCTTTAATTCATTCAATCTCAGTCTATGAAATCTTTGCAACATGAATGGATAAAAATTAAATAAAATATTGATAATAAATATCATAATTGCAATTGTAATATCTGTTTTAAATCCAATCAATATTGTTAGTATCATCACAATACAGAAACCTACAAAATGGCCAAACTCACTTTTCCTGGTAGTAATATCCAAATCACTAAATCCGTTTCTAAATCCGCTGAAAAAAAACTTTTTGTTTTGCTTTTTATTCCAAATAGTATTTGTCAAGAGTTTTTTAAATAAATCAATTTGAATAATCTGTCCGATCATTTTTAATAATCTGGGATTGTGAATAGAGTAATATCTTGCTGGTATCAATCTATAAACAGGGAATGAATAAACAATCGTAAAAACCCCTGTCACAAATAAATTGATAAAAACAGCATCAAGTAACTTATCTGAGAAATCAGTTGGTTGATTAGTTAAAAGTCTTTCAACTAACATGAAAGTCTGCCAGACTAAAAAGGATGAAAAAACAATATGTAATATCTTTTTGAGAATATTCATGCTCTAATTTGCTGAAATTTAATCATAAATTTTCTAGTCATAGTTTATCCACGGAGGATGTTTCTCAAGCTGCCGCACAACGGATACGTATATGAAACGTTTGGCATTTCGAAGCACTTTCCTGTCAAGTTACAAGTACCTTTGATACGAGCTGAAACGCTCGATAACCCACTGACCGCCAAATGTTTTATATACGATGTTGTGCGTTCGTGCTATTTAAATGTTTTTTCAAATATAATTGGATCAACTTGCCTTTCTAAAAGTATTGTTAGTTTTGATATTTCTCCTTTAGTATTCTGGATAAATACTGCTGGTCTGTTCCATACATCAATTTTTCCCAAGGTATGTCTTGATCTATAAAGAACTGCTCTGAAAGCATCATAATTATAATGCTTCAACCATACATTTAAACTACCATATCTACCTGCTAATGAATCTCCTTTTTGAAAAATAGTGATATTCCCATAACCAGGATTAAAATATTCACCACAATATTCTTCAAGGTTATGTGATGGAAGAAATTCAAGTGGGCCTTTGGGAAAAAAATCAGTTTCGTACTGTTTCTGTTGATTTATAAAGTCATCTAACTGGTTTTTGTTCCAATTGGTGTAAGGCAAATTCAATAGTTTATCGGTAATATAGTTTGCTATGATCATAGGCACAGACGATCCTCGGCTGTTAATAAAAATAGCCATTCCTATACTATCATCAGGTAAGAATAATAGCATAGATCCAAAACCATCAACAGAACCTCCGTGATAAACAGAATAATGACCTTGATATATAGCAATATTCCATCCAAGACCATATCCCAGATAATTTATTTTACCTGAAGGCACATTCCTACTTCTCCATTGTGGTGTAGTAGATTGAACATAAAATTCTGCTGGAATGATTACTTTTTTTTCATATATGCCTCCATTCAGAAGTGTAATAAGCCAATTTGCAATATCATTTGCATTAGAATTGATAGAACCGCAGGGTCCCATGTTGGCTTGAGATTGAAAAGGGATCTCAATTGGTTGCATATCAAACGTAACTTCATGAGGATGTGCTTTATTATTGTTTTTTTGAAGTTCATTATAAGAAGTACTACTACTTTCCATGCCTAGTGGAATAAAAAATCTTTCTTTGATCTGTTCTTCCCAGGTTTTTCCTTTTTCAACATGCTCTGCTATTGCTCCAAGAGCAGTGTACATATAATTATTGTATTGAAACTTTTCTCTAAGTCCTGCAGATTTCTGAAAATATTGAATATTTTGAACAAGGCTGTCTCTCGGTGTATTTTCAAATCCAAACTGAGAAATGTCATGACTTGGAATGCCTGTTTGATGTGTCATCATATCACGTATTGTAACATTCATAGTAAGAAAAGGGTCGGAAAACCTGAGTATCGGCAAGTAATTATTTGCCGGTTTATCAATATCAATTTTCCCTTCTTCATTAAGTATCCCTATTAAAGCAGCAGTAAATGATTTTGTACAGGAAGCAATGGGGAATATTGTATTTTCGTCAATCGTCTTTTTTGTTCTAAAGTCTCTATAACCAAAACCTTTTTCATAAATAGTTTTGTTCTTTTCAACGATAGTAACTGCACATCCAGGAATATTCCATTTACCCAAAGTTCTTGTTATAATAGTATCAAATCCATTTAACCAGCTATCTATTTCATTCTGCGCAAAAATAACAGGTGTAAGGATTAAATAAAGTAAAATGAATATTATTCTTTTCATATTATTGAATCTAGGTTTCTTTAAGCATGACGCACAACGGTTAGTGTATGCGCCGTTTATTGGCGTGGCTTTTGCTTGGCAATTGTTATATCAGCTTTGTTTCTACCCAGTTTGCAAAAGGCGTGACAATTACAAATGGCGTATACACAATGTTAGCAATCGTTTGATTATGTAACATTTAATATAAAGCCTGATATGTAGCTATTCTGAATTTCTTAAACATTGAAAATAATTCCGGA
>JAFGOZ010000246.1 GCA_016926235.1 Bacteroidales bacterium
AGGGAGATCCCCTCAAAGATATCCTCTGCACCAAATGATTTTGACAGGTTTTTTGCAGTAATTAACGACATGGTGGATAGTATACCAGAAGTAATTTCTTTAGGTTCTTCCCCTTTTCCCATTTTTCAAGTTACAAATTTTTTATCAAATTTGATTTGCCAGCCAGGATAAGATATTTCTCAGCTTTTGCATTCTGACCAGCAAGTCTAAAATGACGTGCTAAGGAGAGAGCTATCTCGGGGTATTGGTCAATATGATTTTTATAAAGTTCTTCTATAACTTTCCCAACCAGAAAATGCAACCGGATTTTTTCAACATCAGTTAATTGATTGTAAAAATAAATTTGGAAAAGTTCATGCCTGTATCGAAAAGTCGTAATATAGTTTTCTCCCATAAAATGGATTCCATGCAATGTGATTAGTTGATTTTCTTTGCAGATGTTTTCTTTCAACAACCTAAAGATTTCATCCTCAGGCTTTCCTAACATTGATGCAATCACATTTACATCAAAGATATCTCCCTGAATACTGGCTATTGAAAGCAAATATTGACAGTTTTTGGAAAGCATACTTATCCGCCTTGCGATTGCGGCATCAACCTTCGTTGGTAATTGCTCCCAATCTAAATGATCCCCCTCAATCCATTTTCCAGATTTATCATGAATAATTTCATTTCTTGTTTGCATACCCCGTAATAATTCAATTGTGAAAAGAGGATTACCAGAGGTAAGTTGATATATTTTCCTATGGAAGTTTTTACTCAAGGCATTTGGTTCACTTGATAACAAGTTTTCAATAAATGCTTTACCATCACTCTTATCAAGATCAATTGCTATCTCGCCGAATATTGTCTTAAAATCTTGATACACATTTATTAATGATTGTGAATTTTGATCCTGCTGCTGAAAAACTTCTCCAGGACGGAACGCACCTAATAATAAAACATTTCTTCTAGAAATTTGACGACCAAGATGGAATAAGAGACTCGTTGAACTATCATCGATCCACTGTAGATCATCAATAATAAGGAGGATCGGGCATTTATTTGCAAGGCAATTGAGAACCTGAATGAACTGGTCAGTGACTGGAATTTGTTCTTTGTGATTGTAAAGAAGCTTTTTGGACGGAGAGTAAAGAACCTGTTTACATTCCGGTGTCAATTTGGGGAGTTCTTTCATCGGAGGAATCAGATGCTGATCTAAGAGGAAACGCTGAATCAAATCTGGACCGTGCCCCACCAAACAGTACAACATTTCAGGACGATGCTGCCATAATCGCTCCAGGTGTTGAAGATTTACAAAAGAATTGGGAGATAGTGAAGTCAATTCATTAGCCATCATCCTGACGATATTCATGAACGGATAATATAGATCTCCATGTCCAAAATGAGAATTACACAGTCCCTGAAAAACCAACAAATCCGGATAAGATACAAGGCATTCGTTAACGAACTCATTCAACAGATAGGTTTTTCCACTGCCCGGTTCACCAACGATCATCCCGACTCTTCCATTTCCTTTGAGGGCATCTTCCAGCCAGCTCTTAAGTTGTCTGAGCTCTTTTTCGCGGCCGCAGAAGTTTAGGGATTCTGCCTGTTCTTCGATCGATTTTATGAGAAATTCAGGAGGTGATTTTGACTCAGCCCGACCAATTGGAAATTCTGCCGTTGATTCATCACCAAATAAAAAGTTTACGCCTTTCTGGTCTTTTTGAATCTCTTCAAAGAGGTTATTTGTTTCTTGTTGAGGTTCAACGCCTAAATCTTCAAGAAGACATTTTTGATACTTTCTAAATTGACCTATCGCCTCATTCCGCCGACCAAGCCTTGTAAGGATCTTCATATATAGACGGCAGGGCTCCCCTTCCCATGGATCCAATTCAGCCCAAATCTTTACCTCATTCAGAGCTTTTAATAATGCACCAGATTCATAAAAAGCTTTACTGATATATCGTAAAGCCTGGATGCGCTTTTGGCGGATTAGAAGTTTATTTTTATCCATCCAGGTTTCAAATACCGGACTATCGATAAATATATCCTCAATAAACTGTCCTTGATATAAAGAAAGTGCTTGCTCAATTTTCTGGATACTCTCAGCATTGGGTGATTGACCCGATTCTTTGCAAGCACTTTCAATTAAATCATGGAAGACTCTGACATCCAGCCAGAATTCAGTTTGTGGATTGAATTGAATCTTCGAATTTTTGGAAGTGATGAATGGTATCCCTGGTTGATATTCCCCGATTTCTTGTCGTAAATTCCAAATCGCATTGCGTAAATTTGATCGAGCTTTACTTTCTGGAAAATCCGGCCAGAATAAATCGGCTAAATACTCCCGAGTGAATGTCTTTTTGGTTTCAATTGCTAAATAAGCCAGGAGGGCGCGCACTTTTGCTGAACGGAAATTGAGTAACAATTCGCCATCCATTTCAGCTTGAAAAGGTCCCAGGAGCCTAATCCTCAGTCTTAACATGCTAAACCCACTTCTATCAGGAAACTCAAGGCTCTATATACACGATTATAGGTGAAGACTTATGTCAAATTATGAGATTAAGTTAATAATTCTGAATCCACTCTTTATCCACGTTTTCGAAATGATGTAAATGTAAAATTTAATTAGAACAGGATCCCACAAGTAATTTCTTCTGGAAACCTGATAAAACCCTGAACAAAGGAGGTCCAGGACATAAATTTAAACCCTGTTCATAATATCAATTAATGGATTAGCCTAAAAGGAATTTGAGATGAATAAAACAAGAATATTTGGCTTGTTACTTATTTTGGTGTTATTTCTGATTGCATTAACACCTGCCCAAGCTCAAATCATTGATATTACTGAAGAAATAGATTCTGAGATCAAAGAAGAAGCACATCTTAAGAATGATACCCAGGAGGGAAGTATCTGCTGTTGCCCAGTGGTTTCACCTTGTGTATGGTCACTGCATTGTAAATGTTTGTGCCGGCGGCTGGCATATTGATAAAGATCTAATCATCAGGGATCATTGCTTAATTTTATATTTTAATTAGTCCTGCACCTCAGTAATCTGATACTTATATATTATTTGAGATTCTGAGGTGCATACTATCATGTATATTTTCATGGCAATTGCGTAATCCTCATATTCGTTCTAATATTTCACAGTCCATTTTACAATACCAGGTTCGTGAAGTCTTGCCAGGAGAAACAAAAGGCGCTCTGAACAAAACCTGCATGCCTTTAAAATTAAGGTTTTTATTTCACATGGATTAAAATGTATATGATAATTTCTTTAATGGATTGAGATAAAATTGTATTTTCAATTGTTAGGGGGAAAACGCAAAATAAAGAAATTCTAAACTCAACTTTCTGGACCTGGTTCAAAATAATTATCATTGAAAAATTCACCGAAATAATTCGTTTGCCCTATGAAAGAAAAATTCCGTAATCTACTGACAAAATATTTACATATTTAATTTAGGGTACAAACTTCGTTATATCTCTGCCGAAGAGCGATAAATTATACAAAGGAAAAACACTCAAATATCAACCTCTCACATGGTAAAATCCTTTACATGAAACGAAACACAAAACGCTGGCTGATCTGGCTGGGTCTGGTCATCTCAGCCATCTTTTTATACCTGGCATTCAGGGAAATCG
>JAFGOZ010000247.1 GCA_016926235.1 Bacteroidales bacterium
TAAAATTTGGTGAAAAACAAAGGTGCTTGCTCGAACACCTACTTGCAGCTGACGCTGACGCGATCAGTTGCAAAGTAGATTCGTTAGAGTTTTTATTAGAGAAAACCTTCCAAAGATGTTATCCCTCTGGAAGGTTTTAAATTTATATTACTATTTCATAAAAATCACTTTTTGTGTAGCAACATTTTTTCCAGCTACAAACTTTATAAAATAAACACCTGTCGATAGAGAATTACCGGAACCATCAATTGCATTCCAAACAATATTATGATTTCCAATCCCGTAATCTACACCACTGGAATAATTCCAGACTTGTGCACCGTTTAAGTTGTAGATTTTAATATCAACTTTTGATTGTTTTGCTAATGTAAAGGAAATATTAGTACTTGGATTAAATGGGTTTGGATAAGCCGAGTTAAGTTTAAATGTTGTGGCTGCTTCTATAGTATTTGCAGATTCATAAGATTTTTTTGCCAAAGTTTGGCTATCAGTCAAATCGACTTTTTCACCCATTATTTCTCGCATATGTAATGTCAATGGATTATCCGCTGCTTTGGTTTTCATTGCAGAGAGATAAGTATTTGCATCATTAGATTTACTATCTATTAACAAAAGACAAAGATTATAATAGGCGTAGATTTCACTATCTGTATTAGGGAATTCATTGATCAATTTATTGCAGTATTCCATTGCCTCTTTTGACTGATTTTCTTTCATATATTTTGATACTAAAATCTCATAAGCTGTTTGTTTAAGTTTATCTGAAATATTCTTTTCATTGATCTTAGTTTTGCAATAATATTCGATATCTTTTTTACACTCCCTATTCATATTGTACAATAATCCAAGGCCGGAAATAGTATTATCACTTTCAGGGAATCGTTTGATCAAATCTTTTAGCACCTTTTCAGCGTTGTCAAACTCTTCCTGGTTTTTGTAATACATTGCTAGGTATAACAATTGCACTGGATCATTTTTGTCTATTTTTTCTGGATCAAATGGATTGGTTTCGGAATAATTTATCGTAGTTTTTGCAAGATTGGAACCTCCATTAGCAATACAAGGATTCGTTCCTAAATAATTTACGGTGTAAATATTTGATGTGGCATCAGCACTTGTATTGTTGGTTGGTGTACCATTTGTCCAGTAGCACCATTCCGCATTAATAGTTGATGAAGATGTCGCCTTTGTTTCATATGAATTATTGCTATGAATTGCATTGTATCCGATTACAGCCCGTCCAGCAGCAGTCATCCCCATATGAACAGTAGTATTATTTGAGGCATAAATTCCATATTGACTGTTATTCTTGATTTCATTATATCCGGGATTGAAACTATTGTTTGAAAAAGTCGGGCTACAAGAATTATAGCAATAGACACCGTCACTACTATTGTTTGAGATGGTATTGTGATATAGGTTTGGTGATGCATAGTTGGTCATATAGATTCCATCACTACTATTGCTGTGAATATAGCATTGTTCAATATCTGGATCACAATTATTGATTACAATACCATTGGTTGCTCCTTTCACTTCACAATATTTCAGGCTGCTATTGTCATCAGCATTCACCATCTGAATACCATTCCAACTGCTACTAGCATCCATACTCTCGAATACAATAGGTTTGTTGGAAGTACCATTAGCAACAAGTTTTCCATTGATAGTCAAGGATTTTCCTGGTTTTACTTTGATACTTGCTCCGGCAGCAATAGATAGGGTCACACCGGAACTGACTGTAATTGAATTGCTGATACCTATATCACCTCGAATGGTCATGGAAGAAGTGATATTGTTACTCAATAGTGTAGGGTACTTTAGCGATGTGGTAGAACTAATATTTCCTTGGTCAGACCATTCAGGGTGTTCTGCAGCACTTTCCTTATCCATTTCCCAAGTTTTTGCTTCATACATACTTATCTCACCATCACTGTTTAAATCAGCTGTTGATAAATAATAGTTTGTATAATCAGTATCATAGTAGTTTTGATCCAAAGGTGTTTCTCCGGCTAAAACACTATAAAGATGAAAATTAAACTCTCCATGTCGTTTTCCTCCATCTTTTTCTGCTGCATTATATGTATTTCCGCCAAAATCAAATGAATTGTCAACAACTGCAGCAGGCTCCATATCACCGTCACTATTAAAACCTGCTGCTGTAAAAACAATCGTTCTATCACTTTTTATAACATCAGGGAATTTTCCAGCCATACACTGTTGCATACATACTACAATTCTATTAGCATTAATATTATCTAATTTTGCCTTTAACTCATGAGAAGAGATGGAATGATCTTTATCAATATTATCTATAAATTGATTACCTATTTTTGGCCAACTACTATTCCATTGATTACCAAAAATACTTTCTAAAGAATATGTTGAACCACCAATTTTGGGATTTGTACCATCATAATCATTTAATTGTAATATAGAATATGGTGAAGGTGTAGTACTTTTTATATCAGCAGATGTAATAACATATTGTGTTCCAATTTGAGTTGTAATCTTATTTTCTAAGTCACTTTCTGCATATCCATAATTTCCATGACTAAAGGTCCAGATAAAGAGAAAATCATCATTAGTCAATTGAGGATATCCATCTGTACCGTTGGCAAAGCCATCCAAAGCCGTCATTATATTATTTTTTGTGGCAGCTCCATTTATAGCTAAATTTGGGTGATCGTAATCACCACCTTCTTCATCACCATCAGAATAAAATGTAAAAATGTTATCTTGGCTATATTTCATTTGGTTATATAACATTTCCCACATTAAATAGGTATCATACCAAAATTCTTCCATTTTTGTACCGGATGTGGCGTAATTTGCAGTACACCAATGTTCCACACCATCTGATAGTTCTCCGGAATCTGTGCCTGTAATCAGGAGAGCATACTTTTCTGCATGAAGGGGAATTATTAATAATAGACATAGTATTAAAATTAAGATATATTGTTTTTTTACCATAATTTCCTCATTTTTAGAGTGTTATTTGATATTGTAAGTTTGTTAAGATTGCAAATATAAATTGTAATACTGAGCCTGAGGAAGTGTGATTTAAAAATTCAGAACGGTCTATAACCACAGACTCAGAGAAAGTGTAGAAAAACTATATATAGACAATCCTATAACTATAAAAATCATTTTCAACTTACAAAAAAGTGATTTTTTAATATTTCAGGCCTTTGAAGTACAGGAATTATAAAATTTCTATAGTGAATCATGAAGCGCAAATTCCAATTTACTATCATTTTATAAAAATCCAACAGACTTCAAAGGCCAATATTTGGTAATTTTAACATCTTAATCCTCCTTGTTTATTTCAACAATGTCATCTTATGAGTTTTAACAAACTGGTCAGTTTCGATAGTATAAAAGTATAATCCGCTTGGTACAAACCGATTATTTATATCTTTTCCGTTCCATTTAATATTATACTTTCCAGTATGTTGTTTTTTGTTTACAATTATATTGATTAATTTTCCATTTAAATTATATATTGAAATTTTGACATCGGAAATTTCAGGAATTTGATATTCTATCCTGGTAGAATTATTAAATGGATTAGGGTAGTTTTTTATTAATTCATGGTCTAATGGCTTAATACCTATATTATCAATTTCTGTATCCGTTAAATCCAATTTTCGAAAATAAATATTTTCTTTTTCACTATTTTTTTCATAAGAGGAATATACCAGATATAGTTTATCTTTGTAGTAAATTAATTTGTTATTCAAAATCCGTTGTTCACCTTTTTCAAGATGTATTGGATTTAGTAAGTCACTACTAAAGTAGACCAAATCATTTACATACCATCCAACAAACTGGCTAACAGTGAAGTGGGGGTTATCCTTATTGTCTAATGCTAAAGTAGGATATTCTTTATAGGTTACTTTTTTACTAACACCAATAGTATCGGGTATGGACCAACTCCGTCCATTATAGAAAGAATATAAAGAGCAATCGGCCCAAATGTAGTTTACATTATCTGTCAACCAACCTTCCTGCCAAGTAATGTGAGGCTGATTATTGGAATCTAAAGTTAAATCCAAACCAAACTGATTTTTATTATCATTTATTCTATTAATTTTTGATAGTGTATCCATGGTTGTATCCCAATACCTGTATCCAACATAGGTATCACTACCAAAATGATAATTAGGATTATTGTTATATTTATATATGAAATGGATATTATCATTCTTATCTATTTCAACATCTTTGAGTGAATAAACATAAAATGTACTGTCATAATGAGTAATATCCTTGACGTCACTCCATATACCCTGTTGCAATGTTTTATAATAAATAACTCCATCAGATTCTTTGTACCAAAAGAAATAAACCTTATTATTTTTATCTACAACAGTTTTATTATAGAATGACTCTGGATAACCATTGGTTAATGTATCAGGAGCAGTCCAACTATTCCCATCAAAGATTGTATAGAAAATATGATTATCACTAAAAATACCAGGTGTATCCCAATAGGTGATATAGAGGTTGTTATCCGAATCGCATGCAATATATGGATCTCTGCGCTTTCTTTCAATTTCATCAGAAATAACCAGTGATGTTGACCATGTTTCACCATCATCAGATGATGAAGTATAATAGATTTTCTGATCACTCCTATCGTCCAGACCATAACCGACCCATACACAATGGAGTATTCCTTGATTATCAATACAGTAGTCAGATCCATAATCTTCTCCTTCACGATTAGAAACATTGACTCGATCACTCCATTGAGAGGCATAGAGTATCTGGGAAATAACTATGATTAATGATATTACTTTAATAATCTTCATTTTAAATTTCTCTATTTTTTTATAATATATGTAAATAATTGTCTACTTACTTTATATACTCTAACGCCGAAGATGAGCGACCACGAGTAAAAGTCGAATTACAATCAATTATTCCCCCTCAACAATAAAAAAGTGTAGAATCATAAATTTATCCGACTGTCACTCGTGGTTCGTCTCCATCTGAATGTTCAAGCAAGCCTTCTCTCGGCAGTTCCGTCTGATTACAAGTTTCGATTTGACAAAAAAGCCTTTCCAAGTTATTCATCAAAATGGAAATAACAAAGGAGAAAGTTA
>JAFGOZ010000248.1 GCA_016926235.1 Bacteroidales bacterium
AGAGTATCAAATTGATCATGGCTTTGATCCATTCACTGGTGAGCTTATTGATGATAGACGTGCCGACTATCATATAATAGATGGAGTTGATACGATTGATCCACAAGATGTTTCAACTCAGCTTCAATGGTGTAGCTTAAACCAATCATTAGAGGAAGCAATAAGTGAAGCCATTTCTTTGGACAAAATGTGTCCAATTATAGATGGTTATAACTTATATATTGATACTGGATTATATAAGCCATGTGAAGAACAGGATTTTGATAATTCAGGAGATAATTTAATCATTGATGGAGTTGATACGATTAACTCTACAGATGTGTTTAATGAAATTTTTTGGACGGATAGAAACCTAACTTTCGAACAGGCTTTGGAACAAGCTTCTTTTTTGGACAGATTTTGTCCGTTTTTGAATGAGAATAATAATTCCTTCAATTTCTTTTTCTATGATTTAGGAGAGAATATAAATGATTATTACAGAATGGTATGTGCAAGTAATGATTATGAATTTATGAAAGTTGAAGAACCTGACTGTATTGATGAAGGGGAATTGAAATTTATGTTAGCTCAAGATTTGGAGTATTATTTCTCATTAAAATCTAAGACTCTTGATGTATATGTTTCTGACATCTCTGAGGTAATGGAATTATTGGAAAGGCCTTTGGGAGAAACAATATATCGTTTGATAGTTCATTGGAATGGCGGAGAAAATCGATTTATTATTGTGATTACAGACATTGAACAGTATTATTCTTATAAAGTTGCACTTGAAAATGAGACTCACAAAATTGACAGAGCAATATATCTGGGATCCAGTTATGATCCCACATATGTACTGGACATAATTCAGTACTATCAGAACACCGGAAAGGCATTAGGATATTGCGATGGTTGGAGAGAAACTCAGCTTCTTAAAGACACAGATTTTACTGAAAATCAGATATTATCTGAAGTTTGGATAGATCATATTTTAGACCTTGCAACTCAGAGATACTTTGCTGGGAAAATTAACCTGGACATTGAACAAGCTCTGATTGTAATGCTATCAATCACACACTTCTTTAAATTCGAAATGGACCATATGAAGGCCTGGTATGAAAAAAACAATGATCTAATGGAAAAGGAATTAGAAGATTTTAAGAAGGCAGAAGGAATTTCGGATTGGAAGGGAGAGATGGACTGGATTCTTGAGAATGGGGCAGTGCAATATAATATATGCATTCAAGATTTATTACTTCAAACTCTTTATAAATTAAATGGCAGCTATTATCGCACTCATGATCGTGACTATGATTGGGAAGAAAAATTTGATGAAATTTTTGTTGATATGCCATTTGGCAGGAAATTCGACAGAGCGATGATAAGCTTTCTACTCCTGCCTTTATATAATTCAACTCACAACACAAATTTTATTATCCAATCCGATTATTTTATAAATCATGTTGAAAACTCTAATAAATAGAATTATGAAAAGCAGAGGCAATTATTTTTACTTTAAGAAGCTTGAGTTGAGGACAAATTATACTCAAATACCTAATGAGCTCTTTTATATCGACCTGTCCGCAACAGAGAAGTTAATACTGGCATATCTATTATCAAATTCTGAATCTTTCAGAGTTACTCTCTACCGAATTGAGAAATCTGTTGGATCGGACCATCGGACAGTGAAAAAAGCTATTAAGAAATTTCAGGACATGAAATTAATTGTTCCCGTGACCAATAGAATGTTCAGCTTAAATATGGTGGAGTTAATGAAGTTGGCCCAAGCAACTAAGATAAAAGATGGGATTGATAGTAATTCAACTAATAGTAATCTTACCAATGGTGAATCCACTACTGGTAGTTCTACTAATAGTAACCTAACTACCAATAAACAGGTACAATTACCTGTAGATAGTGGGAACTCAACCACCAATTCAGTAGGAGATATCCCTAATAACAATAGTGAACAAGAAGAAATAGAAGATGAAAGAAAAGAAGAAAAACAAAAAGAGACAATATCTCCTGTTTCCGGGACTGAAATTCAAAAAGAAATAAATGAATATCTCAAATCGCCTTCCAAATATTTTTGGGGTGACAATGTCCATTTATTAGTTGGTGCCTATGAACAGTATAGAGTTCAATTTCCTGATTCTAAATTAAATTCCATCAGGCAATTTGATAATGTTCTTTATTTCTATTTATTAAGGGCAACAAACTCAGACAATATCCAAGAGCTAAATTCAATACTTACTGGGCCGATTTCAATTAATATACCCGAGGTCCATGTGGCTTTCAAGCTAATCATTTCCAAAAAAGATGTAAATTCCGAATATAAGGAAGAAGTATTAAAGGTTATAAATGCCAAAAAAGGTAAAGAAGATAGAAGGGAAGAGTCAGACCAAGATAGTGAAGTGGCCTAATTCAAGCAATGGTCTACTAAATTCATTTAAATAGATATAATTTAACAAGAGCCAAGAACTATAAGAAATCCTGGGAAAATGTAGTAAGTTCATAATTGAAAAATGAAAGGATATTCATAAGAGTTAAGATGTTGTAATTTTTCTCGCCATGCTCAATTGCCCGTATAGTATTGAAATGAACACCACTCATTGTAGCCAGTTCCTTTTGAGTTAACAATCCATAATTAATTCTGAGTTCCCGGATTACCTGGCCAATTTTCTTCAATTCCTGTTGGTGTTCTTCTGAGATTGGATAGGAGTCAATATTTGCTTTTTTCATGATTAACAATGCTGGTTCTATATAAATACAGGAACAATAAAATGTTATTTTATCCTTTCCAGAATGCGATATTTCACGCCCATAAATGGAAGTCTTCAAGCAATTAAAAGTGCATTAAGAAAATATGATTTCTCGATTTTACGAACGATTGAACGCTGAACCTGGCGACTTTTGTTCCGCTATTGAGTAAAAATGTACCCCCAGCACAAGTATTTTCTATGATGCTAATGCAAAGTTTCTGGTCGCCATTTAGTCTGGTATTACATAAACATGAGAATTATGTCAGAATTATAAATTTTTAAAGAATCCTTCTAAAGATGTTTTTTCTGAATATGCATCAAGGACTTTTAGCAGGGTGGTCATATGAAAGTTCTTCCCAGCTTCCAGATTGGAATAACTTATTCTTGGGATGTCATTCTTTACACAAAACCGTTCCAGGGAAAGGTTGGTTGTATTCCTGAGTTCCAGAATTTTCTTGCCAATTGCATTGAGAATTTTCTGGTGGTGATCAGGAATTGGATTTTTTCTCTCGTAAGCCATAATGAATTCTTCAAAGGTGATTTACAGGACCGAATTTCGGGAATTTCTATCACATGTAATAATTTTTACCATATAATTGAAATATACATATAATTAATACCATATAATTATGACATAATGTTATTTTTGTAAAATGAAAACAGATTTAAAAATATTGCAGAAGAGCATCAATGTTGATCAGGAAAGGATGATGAATTGTCTGATTCTGGTTTTTGTTGAAAACGGAATAATAAAAGGAACGAGTATCGTTCAATTACCTGAATGGTTTAACTTCTGGTCGCAGGAATATCGATACTATCCACCATGTCTTAATTAAACATGAGTAAATACAATGTTGTATCAATCAATTTAAGGGTATACTTCAAGTTGATACACTTTGAACAGAAAAATCGTCAGAATTTTAACCGGAATGTGTTAAAAATAGGGTTACATTAAAAATGATACAAATGGATTCAATCATCTACTCAAGAGTAAGCAGCTTGTCACAGGATTACGAACGACAACTTATAAATCTTAAATCTGTGGCGCAAGAAAAGGGATGGCATGTCAAAAGAACCTTTCAGGAGAAAATATCCGGTACTGTTAAATCCGGATCAAGAGCTGAGTTCAAATCGCTTATGGATTATATTGATAAAACACCTATTCAGGTCGTGATGGTTTCTGAAATCTCTCGCTTGGGCAGGAGAGTAGTCGATGTCTTGAACTTTGTGGAATTACTTCACGAAAAAGGTATTGCACTCTATATCCAGCAATTTAATATGCTTACGATAGAGAATGGCAGGGAAAATCCTGTTGCAAAAATGTTGCTGCAGATGCTCAGTATCGGTAGCGAGATGGAAAACAATCAGAGGAAAATTCGCCAATTTGAAGGCATTCAGTTGGCCAAAATTAGGCAAACGTATAGAGGCCGTGTTATTGGGGCAAAGGCCGATCCATCGGCTTTATTAATCAAATATAAGAATATCTCAGAGTTACTTGATAAAAGCGAATTATCCATTAGACGGATTGCTGGAATTACAGGGCATAGCATCAACACTGTGCGTAAAATAAAGCAATTGAAAGAAATTTGATAGAATATCCAATAATCACCTTGCAGATATCGGGGCATTATATTGTACAAACTCGATTATCATAGTAATCAAACTCAATAATATTTCTTATCTGGGAAGTTCGTAAATTTAATGGTCATTTATTTTCCTATACCCGTTAACCACTCAAAATATTACAAAATGCCAGCAAACACAAGAATTATCTGTCCAAAATGCGGTCATGAATTCAACGTTGAGGATGTCCTTGCCCAACAGATTGAAGAAAAGTACCGAAACGAAATGAATCAGAGCATCACAAAGATTCAGGAAGAGTATGCACAAAAAGACCAAGCCATTAAGCAAAAGGAAGCTGACATCAAACAACAGCAAGCTAATATCGATCAACTGGTATCGGAAAAGTTAAAGACCGAATCGGAAAATGCAGCCAAACAAATTAAAGGCCAGGTCGAAAAGCAGTACGAACAGCAGTTAAAAACCTTATCTGATGAAGCTGAATCTGCAAAGAAGGAAATATCCGATTTGAAAACTGCAAAAATCGAAAATGAACAGTTAAAACGGAAGCTGAAAGATCAGGAGCAAGACCTGGCATTAAAATATGAACAGAAACTGACCGAAAAACTCCAGCAGGAAGCCGAGAACATCCAGAAAAGAGAATCGGAACGGGTCGAGTTAAAATTAAAAGATCGTGATGAATTAATCGGCTCACTGAGAAAGCAGGTTGAGGAAATGAGGAGGAAGGCTGAACAGGGGTCAATGCAGATGCAGGGAGAGGTTCAGGAGTTAGCGATTGAAGAAATTCTCAAAAACCTGTTTCCGGTCGATTTAATTGAGGAAGTTGGTAAAGGGATTAAAGGTGCTGATGTAATTCATACTGTTCGCAACCGGTTTGGAATTGATTGTGGAAAGATCTTGTATGAAAGCAAAAGA
>JAFGOZ010000249.1 GCA_016926235.1 Bacteroidales bacterium
AAGGTAAGTTCGGACAGGGGAAGAACGGATATGCATTGAATCAAATAAGAGCCAGACTCAAAAAGACCTCAGGGAGCTGGGTCGAATGTATCTTCTTTGTGATGAACCTCATGCATCTTGAGGCTAATCATTTTTTGGCTCATTTTTCAGGTGGATTACTTCTCTGGCTGAAGGTCCATTTTTTGATACAGCCAATAAGAGTCATTTATATCACATCAGGATCAGCAATCAAATTAGAAATCTCAGGTTGATTAGTTGGCCTTTCATTTTTTTTATTTTTAACTCTTAATTCGCATTAATTTGTTAAGACACTCAAGCCATTTATCTCCTACAAACTCTCTGTCGGCCAGAAGACAATCAATACTGTCGGATCCGAACAGACTGACAAAGGGGTCCATTAAATTTATTCGTTCCTGCATGCAGGAGTTACCGAACTTTGGCATTATATGGAACATAATCGGAAAGGCTACTCCCTTATATACCATGCCAAGAGTAAGGATGTTTATGTTCTTTGTTCCGAACTTCCAGTTTGTCCTGTCCAAAACGAGTCTGTATGGTGATTCATGGGGCAGCAAGGCAAATATAAACCTGGCAACATGGTCTGAGTCGACGAATACTCTGATATGAACCTCTGTATCCTACGCAATGACGATTCAGCTTTTGCATCGGAGTCAAAACCACAGGCCAGCTTTTCAAAGCAAACAGTCTGCTCCTTGCATAACGCACTGATAAATAAGCTAAAGAACTTTATACGGGCTAAGTTCATTTTCTCTCCAAAGAACTCTTTCAACGTATCTAATAAAACTGTAACTTTGTTTTCAAACTTGGTATCCATTGTTAGAAATATTATTGGCAACGCTATTCTAATCTATTGAATATCAAGATAATATCATATTAAATGAACGTATTGTTATTAACCAAAACGACATAACATATTAACAATCAATGTTTTAGTATTTCTGTCATGTACTAAGCAATTTAATATAAGATACCACTAAAAACTACTTTTTTGATGTCGTCGTTTTGACTATTTATAAATCCAATCGATTGTCATCCTGACTATTGTTGAGCCCATTACAGAAAAATCAAAATAATGCAATAGCACATCATTTTTATCAACGAAAAGAAGGGCAGGATAACAATAAACTCCATCAGATCTGTTTTCAAGTATTTTATTATTGATCCATGTTTTAGCCTCGTCTTTTGAGATCGCTATATTCAAAGGTGTTCGTTTCTGGTCAATTCCATTATCATTCCAAACCATCAGCAAATATCCGGTTGATGGTATCCGGACAATTATTGCAGGGGAACATGGAGATTTAATGTTGCTGGGTTTAACAGCGCTCCATGTCTCGCCTTTATTTTTTGAGAAAGAGAAGTATTGCACTCCAGATGTTGTACGAATAAACATTAAAATATCTCCGTTCTTCAATTCGACCATACCTGGTTCCTGTGTTACAACAGCATCAGGGTTTGGTACTTCTTGGCTAGATTTCCAACTCTTCCCGTTATCATCTGAAAAGTAACTCCAAAGACGTCCCACAGAATTAGCTTTTGTTTCGCCAGGGCTTTGATGCAGTGCAACAGCCAGGAGAAGTCTGCCGTTTTGCAGTTGAATAACACGGTTATTATTGAGTACAAAATAACCTTCTTTATCCGTAATACAGGGCAGTGGATCGCTCCAGCTTTTGGCCTCATCATTCGAAATCCTGATCATTGGAATACAATCAGTTTCTGAATTTTTCTTTAAATAGAATAGGGCTATTTTACCATTCTGTAATCTGAGGAGCGACACAGACATCACATTCATTATGCCCTCCTGGTCAATGATTTTTACATCTTTAGACCATGTTTTCCCTTTGTCAGAGGAATATCTTCCTGCCAGGTAGGCATTGTCATTATCACCACCTGAACTGCCTGTGTAATGGGTATAAATAAACAGTATCCTTCCATCTTTTAAAGTGATAAAGTCACCTTCACTATTACGAGGATTATTGGGACCCGGAAGTAATTTAAGGACATCTTCTTTTCCCTGACTTACTTCCTTACTCCTTTTTGCAGATCTGCACTTAAAACCTGATCCAATGAGTATTAACAAACTGAGAACTGATATTTTCATCACGTCAGATAAGCGAATGAAGTTATCAATACCTGCTGTCTTCCCATTGCATTTGTAAGTTAATTTTTTCATACGTTAAATATTTAAATATTTAAGTTTTGCACTTGTTTATAATACACTCAAAATTAATCGTTTATTCTTGTCAGCTATTTTGTTAAATAGCTGATTATCTACTTACTAAAAGTTCCATTCCATGTTATTATGTTATGCGGCCAGTTTTTTGTCTGCCGGCTCAAGGATAAGTACCAATTTTTCATAAGCCTTCTCATCTTTTATTATTCTCTCCAGGAGCTGGTCTTCGTCTATTTCAATAAATAAAGTCTCAATCAATTTCACCAGTTCTATAAAAAGTCCCCATAATCTTTCATTAAGCCTGTGCTTTATAATTTCTTCTTTTATTCCGGCAAATACTGCCCTCATTGATTCATAATGGTCAAAACGGTATCTTAATGTTAGCATTATATGCTGTATCAGGGTTATGGTGGTGTCAGCAATATGCGCATCAAAATCATTTGACTGGCACTTGCCCAGTCCCAGAAGCTGACGGGATTCTTTGAAAAATACCTCAATGGACCATCTGATTTGATAAATCTCAATCATTTTTATAAAACTCAGACTGACGTTGGTGGTAAGGAACACTTTCCATTTGCCGTTTTTACCTTGTTTGCTGAAGAACAGCTTTATCTGCTTACCTCTGAACCCGACAATGGCCTC
>JAFGOZ010000250.1 GCA_016926235.1 Bacteroidales bacterium
AAAAAAGGAGATGCTTACTATGAATAAAATGCTGTCTGTATTATTTCTAATCGCAATGATTTTTTTTACCAGCTGTAATCCGGCAGAAATAATAAGGCTTGAGACAGGAAAACTTTCTTTTTATCTTCCGGATGCAACCAAAAGCCAGCCGACACCAGATGATGTTTCATTTTACAGAATAACAGTAACAAGCTTTGAACACGATTATGAACAGGAACAGGAAGGAAGCCCGGGCCAGGTAGTTATCTTTGACAACCTTTTGCCTGGAAATTATGATGTTTTGGTACTTGCTTTTAATGAGAATAATAATTTAATTTTTAAAGGAAGTACGGAACAAGTCGAAGTTATACCAGGTATTGTTAAAAAAGTTGATGTTTATCTGGATTATGCAACAGGCAGTATTGAAATTTCCTTTATTTTTCCAGAAGGAACACCTTTGCCAACACCAATTCCAGTACCGACATACTATATTGGCTACGAACCAGGATCATTTACACCTATCGATTACAGTACCTGTTATCGATTTAAACCAGATACATTACTCTTATTTTTAAATGAAGATTTTAATTCTAGTGAAGGATGGTTTTGGTGGCCAACAACTAATAATCCTAATCCCATATTTTATCCTTACAGCCCGGAATTAACATATGTAGATGGAAGAACCAGTGTATATTTTGATTGTATAGATACAGGAACAGATGAATGGCATCTTCAACTGCTACAGAGAAACTTTGTTTTAACCAACCATCGAACATATGAAATTACTATTGCAGCAAAATCCGAACCAGACAGAACTATACAGGTAGACCTTGGTATGACCAAATTCCCCTGGACTAACTATTCTGTAGAAAAAGAAGTTTTTCTTACTTCCAATTTTACGGAACACAGATTTGTCTTTAAACTTAACACGCCAACAGACGAGCATGGCCCTAACGGAATGAAGATCGATATAAATTTGGGAGCAAAGCAGATAGATGATTCAGGACATGGTTATTTATCATACGATGGTTCCAAAGTATGGGTAGACAAATGCTATATAAGGGAATTGGATAAAACCGATGTTTTGGAAGCTGAAAGTAAAACAAATATATATGGTAAAATCCCTGTTTTAAATCCTTTTATTGGCATATGGAAAGAGGAAGGTACGTCTAATTCACTTATTTTCTGGAGCGATTATTCATATGATGGAGTATTTGAAAATGTATTTGGTGATACAATAGATGTGTCCAAAGCTTTTTATAATTTTGATATAATTCAAGTGGCTGGAAATGGTGAAACATATAATGAATATGATGAACAAGGTGACGATAACCCGGCAAATGATACAGATGTAGAAGGGAATTTTGTCCTGGAAAACTATCCATTCTCAGACTATGTTCAAACACATGGCTACAGCTTTAGTTATGATGGAACAAAACTAAGGTTAAATCTAATTCAGGCAGGGGCAGGATACCGCAAGTGGCATGAGTATAGCCGGCAGTAATAAAAAATAAAGTTCAATTAATTATATAGGCTCTTCTCCCAAACTAGTGGGTAGAATTTAATATAGAATAATACAATAAATCTTTACTAATAAACAAGATATCTATTGAAAAAAGTTAATCAAAACAGCATATTTTTCCATATGTTAAAAAAGAAGCTTTCAGATGGATATATTTTTCAAGGATACAAACCCACAAGAAGGGTTTATAACTTGTCTTGTGACCCGCAATCAATTGTTGTTAAAATGAAAAGAATTCAAAAAAAACAAAATGTATTATTTGCGGAAAAGGTCATCAAAGTTTTTACGACAGGAAAATATCCCTTATAAGAGATTTACCATGCGGTGATATAAAAATATATCTTGAAATGGAAATGCGCAGAGTGAGATGTAAAAAAACAGGAACAGTACGTCTGGAAAAAATACCCTGGCTAGCTGAAACAAGAGGATATACAAAACGCTTTGCTTTTTATGTTGGCAAACGTTGTCAGTCATCGACTATATCAGATGTAGCCAAAGAACTTCATCTCGATTGGAAAACTGTTAAGAATCTGGAAAAAGAATACTTGAAGGAAAAACTGAACCGAGCACCTGAGATTAATCCGGAAATAATCGGAATTGATGAAATATCAATCAGGAAAGGACATGTCTACCGAGTAATTGTTAGTGATCTAAAAAACAAAAGACCGATATGGTTTGGGGGTATTGACCGATCAGAACAGAGCATGAATATGTTTTATTATTCGCTTAATTCATTACAGAAAGAGAAAATAAGATTGGTAGTAATGGATATGTGGAAAGCTTTTGAAAAATCAGCAAAAAACAATATTCCACAGGCAGGAATATTGTATGATAAGTTTCATATTATTAGGCATTTGAATGATGCGCTGGATAAGATACGAAAATCAGAATATAAACGTGCAAGTGCTAATGATCAGAAATTTATCAAGGGCCAGAAATACACCTTACTCTCAAGAAAGCATAACCTGGAATTAAAGGGGAAAAGAGCTCTCAAGAAACTTTTTTTTATTAATTCTCGATTGAATAAATCTTATATTCTTAAAGAATCATTTGGACAGTTGTGGGATTATAAATCAGAAGTCTGGGCTAGAAAGTTTTTTGAAAATTGGAAGGATTCTTTAAAATGGCAACGCTTAAAACCATATGAAGATTTTGTTAAATTGATTGAGAGGCATTGGGAAGGTATTGCTGCTTTCTGTAAACCTGAAAATAAAATATCAATAGGATTTGTAGAGGGTCTGAATAATAAAATCAGAGTTATTCAAAGAAGGGCCTATGGACTCAGGGACGAGGAATATCTTCGACTAAAAATCCTTACCTGTACCTTGCCTGATTTTAGCTGAATTTTACCCACTTAAAACGGAGAAGAGCC
>JAFGOZ010000251.1 GCA_016926235.1 Bacteroidales bacterium
GTTATTAACTCCCCCCAGACCCCCCTTTTTCATCATCATCATTAGTACTATCAAAAGTTAAAACCTAATATTGTGTAAATCTAAAGGGCAGAGTTTTCAATATTTCAATAGCCCTACGCTGATAATTTCCGGTTTATTGTTATGAAAACTTAATTATTGGCAAAAATATGCCTGATGCAATAATCGAACAAATATTGCTGTCAATTCCAGATGATATGGGTCATATAATACTTGTCGATGAATAAATTCTCTTCAAACATCGGACAATAAAATGAATTTACTGTCTTTTGTTTGACTTTTTATTATATTTGTAAAGTGCAACTGTTAAAAGACTTGGCTAAAGAATTCATAATAGAACAACTGAAACTGAAATTTAAGGAAGATAGATTCTTTAAAAGATCGTCCCTATGGGATTTTTATCGAAAATATGATCCGGACTTAAAGGAATCGACATTTCGATGGAGAATACATCAGTTAAAAGCAAAGAAGATAATCATGCCGATAACGAAGGATCTTTTTACTCTTGATATAAAGCCTAACTTTAAACCAGAGGCCGTAGAGATTGAAATAAAAATATCCAATAGAATTGAGAAACAATTCCAGGACCTGAAATATTGCATTTGGTCTACCAAATCTGTCAACCAATTTTCACTTCATATTACGGATAAATTTCTTGCCATTTTACAGGTTGAGAAAGATGCACTGGAACCTGTTTTTGAGTTTTTAAAAAGTCAGAACATAGGAACAGTATACTTCCAACCTGATGAAAAGGAGATAGAGCGATATGTGTTTGAAAAGGAACATCCCGTAATTATACAGTCATTGATTTCAAAAGCACCTACTCAAACAGTCGGAAAGATTATAACCATTACTATTGAAAAGATGATAGTCGATCTTTTCTGTGAGAGAAATCTATTCGTTGCCTTTCAAGGAAGTGAGTTGGTGCACATTATAAATAATGCTTATAAGCGTTATTCTATAAATTTTACGTCATTGCTTCATTATGCCAGAAGGCGTGGGAAAGAAGAGGATTTAAAACAGTTCCTGAAAGAAAAAACAGATATTCCAAAAGTTATTTTCAATGATTAAAGTTGAATCACTGTCACCTGATTGGATCACTGAGAAAAGGAAGAAATTTAGCAAAGATCCAACGATTGTCGAGGCCATGATTCATGCTTTGTATCTTTTGGAACATCTCAGACGAACAGAATTGGAATTTATATTTAAAGGCGGAACAAGCCTCGTTCTTTTATTAAATCAGCCAAAAAGATTTTCTGTAGATATTGACATAATCCTCAATCCCGCAATTACCGGGGATATTTTGGAAGTCCATCTTTCAAAGATAGTCGCCTCAAGTGCTTTTACAGGAATGGAATTAGATGAAAAGAGAAGTTATCAGAAAGGGATACCCAAAGCACACTTTAAATTCTATTATGAATCAAATTTTGCATCAAGAGATCGATACGGCAATACAATATCGAATCCTCAGAGGGAAATTTTGCTTGATATCATTATTGCGGAAAACCCTTATCCGGTGATAATTGAAAAGCCTGTTGAGACGGGATGGCTTCTATAGGAAGGTGATGCAACAAAAGTCTTCTTACCTGACATTGATTCGATTACTGGTGATAAACTGACTGCCTTTGCTCCAAATACAACAGGAGTACCTTATGGTGTTGAAAAGGAGAAAGAGATAATGAAGCAATTGTATGATATCGGATGTTTATTCGATGAAATAACAAATATTGAGGTTGTAAAACAATCATTTAATAATTCTGTAAAAACTGAGATTGAATGCAGGCCGGAACGTAAAATTGAATCAGCAGAACAGGTACTTCACGATATTATTGAAACTTCCTTGCTAATCTCGAGAATCGTTAGTTTGTCCAGGAATGAAGAAAGCCAGCCCTTAAGAGAAATTTATTCCGGCATAAACCAATTTAAGCATTATCTTTTTGAAGGTACTTTCGGATTATTAGAGGCAAAAGTTGCGAGTTCAAAAGCCGCATTACTTGCAGCCATTATTTTAAAGGATTATAAGGGCAACTTGCCGAAATTCAGTTCAGACATAGCCATTGGAGATTATCTGATAAATAGCCGGGACTATACCTATTTAAACAAAAGGTTGAAATTTGTAGCACAAGGCGAAGCACTTTTCTATTGGTTTCAGACACTCAGGATACTATTTCCTGAGGTGTGATGTTATCAACTCGATTCACTTAAAACATGTAAAACTTAAAACTCAAATTCCAATAGATTTTATTTACTTCTGAAAATAAAAACTCCTCTCAATGGAAATTAAATGTCCTTGAAATCTCAACGATACTACTATCCGCCGATTTCATTTTTTTGATTCTTTCAATTTTTGATATATCAGTAGTAGGGCTACCATTAACGAGGCTTATATAAAGTTAATGGATGAAAACAAAATTGTCACCTTGCTTAATATTTCTATTTTTGTATAACAATTGTTTGAGTTTTGAAAAAGATTTTAATCATAGATGATGAGGACAA
>JAFGOZ010000252.1 GCA_016926235.1 Bacteroidales bacterium
TAAAACGAGAATCGAAACGCCCATTGCGGACCCGCTTGATGTGGTGTTGTGGAGGCCGGGGGAGAAAAACCCTCGGCTATCCGATTAAATTTAAATAACTATTTAATAACTGGAATTTTAATTGTAAATGAAGCATCAAAAGCCAGACCACGTTGTGTCATGTCATCTCTTAGCTCCGTGCGTTCATTTGAGTATTGATATTTTAATTTTTTTTCTTTGTAGTAATTATATCCGATTCCTATTGAAAAATTTACACAACCATACTGGTAACCTATATATCCCATTCCTTGATGTAGGGTAGCCTCATAAGTTGCGGTATTTATAGGCTGATTAGGATACTCAATCTCTCTGCTAAGGTAATAAATGCCGTAAATTGCTTGAAGAAAAAATCCATTAGCATTTTGATCACCTGTTAGATAGATGCGAAAACCAAAATCGCTTCCAATTCTATCATGATTGAATTTACCTTTATCTTCATATCCATCTTCTGTAGAGTTCCAACCTTGATAAGAAGGAGTTATCACAAGGCTTAAAAAATTAAATGTACCGAATTCAAAAGTGAAATAAATGTTGGTGAAATAATAATCATGCTGTTCGGTTTTTTCAGTAACATTATTATCATCATTGCTATCAGAATCACCCGCGACTATTGCACTTAGTACCAACGAAGCAGGGTAAAAATGAACATTAATAAAAAATCCAGATGATTCCTGAGTCGCGATTTCATTTTCTTGTGCAAATAGTTTTGATGAGATTAAAAATATAACTATTGCGAAGAAACTTGCTAATATGCTAATTATTTTTTTATCTGTCATAGAAATTTGAAATTTTGATAATTTTTATAAATTATCTGATTTACACTGAAGAATTCTATTATACCATTTTGTATCTTTGAAATACTTTTCCTGATTTTTAATGAAATCATCTATATTTTTATTAAAAGATACTAGTGTTGCATTTGCATAACGAGTGTCAGTTAAGAAAAAAGATATTGCTGATGGCAGCTCGAAAGGAACTAATAAATTATAGAAATATGACTGTAAGTCGTCAAAATTATTAGCTTTATTAGACAATCTAAATATCGGTTGCTGATCTAATTTAACATCCCCCATATATACAATACTCCCAAGTTTAACATCAACAATAGTAGATTGAATAACCTTTTTAGGAAACATAAGTATATAATCCTTTGCTTTTTTGTCATGTTTACTTTTATAATGAGCTGCAATTGCAATGTATTTCCCTGGTTCAACATTCGCTATAAAAACTCCATAGTCGTTATAATAATTTGAAACTAATATTTGAGTTTGAGAAAATAAATCATTTGTATCATCTTCAAGTTTTACGAAATAAACTAAATCCGGAGAAAAATATTGGCCTTCTAAAGGTAATAAAGGTAATGGTAAATATGTGAATGATACGTTTATAGAAAGTAATGAACTTTCCTTATTTATCATTTCGGGTGGAGGTGTAGCGCATCCTATTCCAATAAGAAATAATATAAGTATTATCTTAAGCTTCATGATTGTATTTCCTTAGCATCAAATTATCAATTTAACTGATTGTTCAGGAGTGCGGCGAGTAAGGGCAGTGACTTTCAAAAATGTAAATCATTTAGGACTGCACTGAGCTTTCGTCGCATAAAACGCGCTAGCCGCATCTGACTGGAACAAATGTTATGCTCTTATTTTATTGCAATGGCACAGTTTAATACAGATGATCCAAACTCTTTTGATTTGATACTGACACCATGTAAAAAGCCAGAATCAGTCAAAAGATTTTTTACATCATCTTTAGAATAAAGACGGAATACTTCATTATTTAGTTGCCTCTGTTTCAACTGAGTAATATCTTCGAAGGCTGCAATAAACTTACCCCCTGGTTTCAAAATATTAACGATTTTCTTGGCAGTGTTTTCCGGATCTGCCCAGAAATATATTGTATTTACGCTACATACTTTATTAAATCCTTCTTTTTTATATGACATCTCATCAAAATTTCCTTTGACGATTTTAACTTTACCTCTTGCTATATGCTTATTATTTCTTTTTTGAGCAATTGATACCATTGTACTTGAAAAATCTATTCCTTCTATAAGTCCACGATCAATTTGTTTTGCCATTTCATGAATCAGCTTTCCCGTACCAAAACCGATTTCCAATATATGATCGTCTTCTTGTACTGACATTATTTCATTCACAAATCTATTAAGCTTAGCATTGCCAACATTAAAGATAATAGACATTATCAACCGGCCAAATAATCCTGTAGGTTTTCTTGCTTGTTCTGAAAAGAAAGTTGAAAAACTCATAATTAATAGAACCTTATATTCTGTTTAATTTTAATTCGGGTAGGTCAGGGGCATTACTGCCCCATCGCCCCCTAAGAACTGTACAAGATAGTTTCCCATCATACAGCTCAAGCATTCCAAAAACAGATCTTGTGGAAGCTGCCCGCTGATAGCTACTATCTTATCAGCTTTGCGATAATTGCAAATGATTCTTTTAATCGTTTCCGATTGATGGATGCACCATCTCGGTGTTACCCGGACGCTATTTGCTTTTCCATCTCCAAAGATTACCAATGCTTTTACGCAATGGAACACCAACCGGACGTCTGCCTCCTTTCGGGTCGGGCAAATTTTGAACCCGTATCCATCCCATTACAGGATAGCATTCGCTTTTTCCGGTCTCATATTCCCGCATTTCCAACAGTGTGCCTTGCGGTTCACCTGCCAGCTTCGGGCTTGGCAGAAATACAGGGTTACCACGTTCCACGTAATTGACGCTGTGGATGACTTAGGTGTACCTATTACGCCGGTAGTATAAACAGCTTCGCTATTTTACAGTTCCGTGCAGGCAGTTAGAAAACCTGCAACCTGACTACTTACCATTCACACGGGGGAACGGTCTTTGACCTGTTGAAGCACTTGTTAATCCTCGTAGGTCTGTTTGCGTTTACGACGCTTAACGGTATTCAATTAACTTCACCATATCATCCTTCCCTAGGCCTTAACGGGAGAGGATTTCCCGATGGATTTTCCTGTTGCCATTCGAATCCAATTCGGTACATTGTCTGCGAGGCTTCACACCCCGTCATACGCGCGACGGTAGCATGCTCGCATAGGGACAGGCGGGAACACGCCTGATACTCAAACTAGTATATTCAATCACGCGACATCGTGTCGCCCCCTAACTTTGCAATGAGTTGTGCCACGGGTTGAAGCACTGACTCTCAAAAATGCAGACTCATTAAGATTACACTAGAAATTCGTCGTATGCAATGCACTAGTGGCATCAGGCTCGATTACATGTTAGCAAATCACCGGCTCGCAGGACAAATAAGGAAGAAACATAGCCGATGAAGTCCGATAAAAAAAGAGTGAAGTATTCTGAA
>JAFGOZ010000253.1 GCA_016926235.1 Bacteroidales bacterium
ATTTTCAAACAATATAATAAGGTATAAATAACTTAATTAGAAGAGGATATTATGCAAGAATCAATGAAATAATTTATGAAAGTAGGCATTATTTATTTTATGGCTTATCCTTAGACTATGAAAGGAGAAGAGCTTATTCTGAAAACAAAAAAATCAATAAAATGAGTAACAAATGGATGAATAACCGTAATAAACCTTAATCTTATAAGATTTGTAAGTGTGAGTATGAAAAATAGTGAAGTGTACTCTGGAAAGCCTTGGAAAGTAAGGGTTTCAGAGTTTTCTGAAAGCATGTATATTAAAGAATTAGGAGGTGATATTATAGAAAATAAATGAATAGTTATTAGAATGGTTGTAGATTATGAGAATGATTGAAAGAGGTAAGCAAAAGTTCATGGGTAAGAGATTAGAAAACAAATCGATTAAGTTTAGTTATAATTTGGAGGATATTTAGAAATGAATAAAAGATTTCTTTCAATTTTGTTGACTGCTATAATGCTGGCTGTTCTTTTTATTAGTGTTGCAGCCATGGAAGGAAACAGTGCAGCAGATCCAACCTATGTTTTGAGGTTTGGTCATGTTCAAACCAGCAAAGATCTTTATCACAAAGCCTATGAAAGCTGGGCGAAAGCTGTTACTGAAAAGACTAACGGTGATTTACTTATTGAAGTGTACCCTGATGCACAACTTGGGGTTGAAGAAGATGTTCTTGAACAAATGAGAATGGGTTCCAATATAGGATGGCAAACAGACCCTGCTCGTCTAGGCAATTATGTCAGCGATATTGCAGTTCTTAATTGTCCGTATTTCCTTGAGAATTTAGACGAAGTTAAACAATTACTGGATTCTAAAGTGGTAGGGGAATGGATTAAGGAGCTGGAGGAAAATTTTGGATTTAAGATTATTTCTTATGCCTATGTTCAAGGTTACAGAAATGTTTTTTCAAATAAAATAGGTAAAAGTCCAACAGAATTTAGAGGTATGCGAATCAGAACTGCTCCTGCTCCAAGTTGGGTTGAACCGGTTAAAACTCTTGGATGTACAGCAGTTGCCCTTCCATATGTTGAGTTATACAATGGCATTCAAACAGGAATTGTTGATGGATGCGAACTGCCTTATGCTGCAGCAAAGGCCTTAAAAGTCTATGAAGTTGCAGAAAATATTATCGAGACACAGCATATTTATCAGTTAAACATTCAAGTCTGCAGTGCTCAATGGTTTAATAAATTGCCTGAGGAATATCAGAGAATTCTCATTGATGAATGTAATAAAGCAGGTTTAGAGGTGTCAGAACAACTTCAAAAAAATGCTGATCAAGATAGACAATACATGATTGATCAGGGTATGAATTACATACCTCATAATGAACTTGATGTTGAAGCTTTTAAGAAATCTGGACAAACTGCTTATGAAGTTTTGGGAGTCGTAGAAGCCAGGGAAAAAGTCTATGCTGAGTTAGGCAAAACTATTAAATGATGATTCTATATGATAATTGGAATTTTAATTCCCCCAGTGGATACTGGGGGAATTAAACATTTATTAATTTCTTATGTTTAGCTTTTTAGTAAATTATGAAGCTAAAAATAAATACCGTGAGTTTTTAGGAATGATGCAAATCAAAGATTTTTATAAAAAAATGTGTAATATTGAAATTGTTTTAGCAATTATTAGTCTGGTTTTTACCGTATCGCTTATGACAATATCCGCAATTATGCGAACGATAGGCCTACCTATTAACTGGGGGCTGGATATGTCATTGTTAACCTTTACTTGGAGTACATTTCTTGGAGCAGATGCTGCTTTTCGTGAGGATAAACTGGTTAGAGTCGATTTACTTTTGGAAAAAATGCCGCAGAATTTCCGAAGAAAATTAGAATTAGCGATTTACGTAATGATTTTAGTTTTTCTTTTCTCATTAGTCTATTTAGGAATCCGTTTATCCATTTTTTCAAGACATAGAACATTTCAAGGTATTCCAAACCTTAGTTATTCATGGGTCACTATCAGTGTACCAATTTGTTCTCTATTAATGATAATTACTGGAATAATTAAGATATATAAAAAATTCATTAAAGATTCAAAATAATTCAATAATTAACTTAGATTTCAGCAAATAAACCGATATATATTCCTATATCTAATAAAAATATGTTTGATAATTTAGTATGACGGCATAATTACCATCACTTAAGTCTTTCTTGAATAGAGAAGGAGGAAACACGTGGTATTGGTAGTAATTGTATTTATGATATTATTAATGATAGGAGTTCCTGTAGCATTTGCAATTGCTATTTCAGGCACAATGTTTTTTTTACAACATCCAGAGCTTCCTATAGCAACCATCGTTCAGCTTCCTATTTCCCAGACACAAAATGTTACTTTGCTGGCAGTTCCATTATTTATTTTTGCCGGAAGTCTCATGAATTCTTCCGGTATTACCAATCGATTGGTTAAGATTTCAATGCAGCTCGCAGGTCATATGAGGGGTGGCATGGCCCAGGTAAGTGTTGTGTTGAGTACTCTTATGGGAGGGTGTTCCGGTTCTTCTAATGCTGACATTTCAATGGAAGCACAGATTTTAGGGCCTGAAATGTTGAGACAGGGATATTCCAAAGGATTTTCATCCGCTGTTATTGCCTATACTTCTCTTATTACATCAACCATTCCACCAAGTGTTGGCATGATTCTCTATGGTACGGTAGGTGAAGTTTCTATTGGACGGCTGTTTACCGCAGGTATATTAGCAGGTATAATTATGATGATAACACTAATGGTATTGGTCGCAATTTTAGCCAGATTAAAAGGCCTAAAACCAGCCAGAAAAGTAAAAGCAAAACCCAAAGAAATAATCGCCAGCCTAAAAGAAACAATATGGGCTTTAATATTTCCCTTTATTTTATTAGGAAGTCTGCGACTAGGCATTTTTACTCCTGCTGAGATTGGTGCCTTTGCTTGTGTATATGCAATAATAATCGGGTTTTTTGTCTATAAAGATATGAATCTTCAAGTTCTTGCA
>JAFGOZ010000254.1 GCA_016926235.1 Bacteroidales bacterium
ATGTCGGAGATTGTATTCTCCCTGACATCATCGATAAATCGTTCGGAAGGAGCCTGGTAGATGAGCATGGTTATAATTCGTTATATTTTCTGGCTGTTCCTTTTGCCTTTTCGACCGGGTATTTTTCGTTATTCTTTCTGATCTTCTCAAGGACAATCTCCTTTACATCAAAACCATGTTTACCTGCAAGCAATAAGCTGAATGCTAGAACATCTGCAAGTTCTTCCTTAATCTTGTTTCTATCGACAAGCTCCGAATCTTCGGTTGTTTTCCAGAGGAACAGTTCATTCAGTTCTGCAGCTTCAATTGAAATTGCCAGGGCAAGATCTTTCGAATTGTGGAATTGTTCCCAGTGCCTGGCATCACGGAACTTAGTTAGCTCATCTATAAGTATTTGAAAATCATTCATTGTAAAAATGTTAGGACCACTAATTTATTGAATTTATACATGATTAGTTATTAGGATTGGTAAATTAAGAGCACTTTAGTATATTAATAATATAGCTAGCTTGTTGTTTGACAGTATTTTAATCTTTGGAGAAAGATATCACAATAATATGTATTGATTTCGTAATTGAGGGAATCGAATCCCAACCTGTCAGCAATTTAGGCCGTTATTCTGCTGCTGGAATTACAATTCTATAATTTTTGCTTAATTAACATTGCTTTACAGCTTGCACCATTCCAGTAAATAAATTCTATTTTTGATATTATATTGTTTATTTTCAATTACCATGGAAAATCAAATAAAGAAATTCATTGACATTCTGACAGATAATAGGGTCATTATTAAACAGTATACACCCGAAACAATAAGTATTAATGATCCTCGATATGATAATTTTACATTCAATGAGGAACTATTAGTCCACGAAGATGAGTTGGAGGATGAAGAATTGTTGAAGTTCCTTGAGCTTGAACTGCCCTTTATCTCCAATGCGATCAGCTGTATACTGAATGGTCATAGTCAACCCGTAGACCTTGAGAACATGCTTGAGGCTGAATTTGAAAAACTTAGAAATGTTATTATCAATACATATAATGAAATTGATAAAGGTGAATTAAAAGATAGTGCAAAGAGAATAAAAGGCTCAAGAAGTGAATTGGAGTTGATAATTAGAGCAAACAGAAAGAACAAACTTTACCTACTTGAAAGATTGATTTCTCTAAAAATCGAATTCTGTGCTGAGACTATTCGGTTTATTAATTACCCAATAATTGTATTATCTCCTAAAAAGTCGGCAACAAAACCAAGGAAACCACTTGAGAACCTTACCATCCTTAACCAAAATGAAATTTCCATTCTTGCATATTACTTAAGGGAACAAGGATTTATTGGAAAAGAGATGACGAAAATCGATTATGCAAACCATTTTTCAGCATTAACCGGATTTGCTGCTGAAAAAATCAGGCAAGATTTAAGTCATTTAGGCAAGAAATCCAATAGCCTGGAGAGTATAGAGTTCACACAGAAAGAATATAAAAAAGTCCTGAGAACCTTGGATGAAGTGATTTCTGCAATAAAAAAAGATTCAGAAGAAAGATTTTCATCCAAACCATAATTTGTACCCGTACTTGTACTCCTGGTAAACTTTTTTTTCGCCACAATTTTGTGGCATGAAAAATTTAGTTCTTTTTGCTATAGACCATTCCAGGAATGGTGATAGCGCAGGATTCTTAAAAGAGAGATCTCATAGAGAAACTCTCTCGATGCTTCTCTTCCCGAGACACAATAGTCTAGAAATCACATTCAGCCATTGCCTTTATTTCTTGAGGTTGGTTATTACCACGTCCAAAGGATTCGCATTACTGACTCCCAAGGTCATATGTAAAGAATATTTGAAAGTTGACCAAGCTTTAGCAAATCAATTTGTAGTGTCATTTAATAACAGATTGCTATGAAAGATGATATTAAAAAATTCAAGGATCAATTAATTGATACCATGACTAAAGCATTTGAGATAGATGGGCAATTTATTGCCACAGTATTCTTCCTGAACCAAAATGATGATCTTTTAATAACAGTCATCCCTGGTGCTTTAATGGCTACTAACAGTGGAAAGGATTCATTGGCTTGCCTTATAAAAGAAAAGTGCAAGGATCCCAATATCAAAGCAGCTGCAATTATCATGGAGATTAATATCAAGGACCCGAACAACATAAAAATCGGAGATGGAATTATGTTGATTGTATCGAGCATGGAGGGTGATGATGTGACAATATTTAACGTGGACTGCATCCATAAAAAAGTATTAGAGCAGTACCCAACTAATTTACCTGGTACCAGTTTCAAGGGCAGGTTCTCAGGTTTCTTTAATAATACAAATAATTAAATACAAAGGTAATATGACAAAAAATGAATTTTTATTAAACCAAATTTCCGAATGCTGCGAGGAGTATCGTATGTATGGAAACTCTACAAAAAACTTTGCGATTTTATATGATGATGGTACCACTAAATCCATTGGTACAAGCTTTCAAAGTCCAAGAGACAAGAAGGACTTTAACTACTTTATGCGAATGATTTGCACCAACCCAAAGGTCATTGCTTGCACATTTACTTCTGAGGTCTGGATATCAAAATCTGCTGAAAAGGAAAATAAACGGCCATCTGAATGTGGAGATCGAGAAGAGATGATCGTGCTAGTTTATTCTACTCAGGATAATGAGCAGAAATTGTATCTCTATAAATCTGATAAAAATGGGAACCTGGAGCTTGAAAATGAAAGTGATGGACACCACGGTAGGTTCTGCAATCCATTTAGTGAACCAATTCATACAAGTACCGAGAAGGATAAAATAATTGAGGAATTTCAAGTTGAGATTCGTGAAACTTTATGTCAGGTATGTGAAAAATTAAAATCTACTGGTTATATGCTTATTTTCTTGACAGATACCAAAGAACAAGTATGTGTTCAACAGTTATCTGAAGATAAGTGGGAAGACCGTGAATGGTTGTTCAAGTTACTCCAGGATAAATGTCAAGAGCTGGAAACAATGGCAACTATTGTGGCTTTCCCTGAAGGAAAGGATCTCTTCAAAATCGTTCTTGTAACAAGAACGTTACATGAAGAATACATATATAATATAAACTATCCGGATTATTCATTGGAATATATAGGTAAAAAACCATACGAAGGAGAATTTTCCGGAATATTTCAAATCAAAAAGTCTTAAATAGCTATGAAAAAGAATAACAAAATAACAATTGAGCAATTACAAAAAGAATTGGAATTCCTTAACACAAAGGAATTCCAACTTCAGATTATAAATCTCTGGGAAAAATATCAAGACTATAATATACCTGGATTTATTCAATGTTTTGTAGACAGTGATTATAAAGGATTCCTATCCGGATATCCAAAATTTAAGAAAGGACGGGTAAAGAAATCAACATTTTTAAGTCCTGATATGGATATCCCCATAAATTTAAAATCTAATGAAGAGGAAGCTTTTGCTCTGGTCCAATTTCATTGGGCGGCAACTCAAACCTATTATAGAGTTGCTTTAAGATATATAAGGGGATACTGTATTGAATGGGACCTGACTTTCAAAAATTAGGTAATGAGAATCGGATTGAAGGATCAAAAACAGGAGTCCAAAGAGATTAAAGATTAGTAAGACATTATTAAAATTATGAATTATGAAAATAAAAGGTAAACAAGGCATTTCGGATAATTCTCCACAAGAATTTAATGCCTGTCAGAATCATGTCAAAAAATCGTTTGAAACCGAAAACGATGAGTACTCTATTGCACTGAAAAATGCAAAAATGAAACTTTCCAAAATTAGTGAAGACGATTGGGATTATGACATTCTGAAACGGGAAATCGAAGGTCTAGAAAGAAAAGAAAGATATCGTAAAGTTGAATCTTATCTAGGTGATGATATGTGGTTACTCCGTGATTTGTTGTATGAACCAATGGGATTACTTGCCCAACAATACATATATCACTTTGAAGAATTCCTCATCACCGCTACCCACTGCGGTGATTATGTTGAGGTTAAGGTATATCTCGAATGTGAGTATTATGATAGAAAGAATTTTAAATTATTAGGGACTAATATTGATGAATTGAGATTATTAGGTACTGCACAAAATGACCCTGAGAAAGTCCATACAATAATGATGCACTGGAGGGAAGTCGGAGATGCTTATGACCATTATAAATAAGGAGTTACACCATGAATAAGGCACTATATTTTCCAATATTTGTTAATGATTTTGAGGAAGTCCAATTAACAAAACTCAAAAGATTGTTCGGCATAAAGGGTTATGGAATATTTACATTTCTTCGTACGAAATTGCAGGATGTGGACAATTATGAATATCCTCTTACAATGGTCTCGGATCTTTCATATATGGCGGGAATACCTGAGAATGAAATGCTTGAGGTCATAAATAATTCAGGTTTGTTTGTTGTTGCTAATGGCTATTTTAGTTGTCCTCTATTAGATGAAGCATTAAACAGGCATAATGGTATCAAAGCCAGAAAGTCAGAACAAGGTAAAAATGGTGGAATTGCCAGGATGTCTACATTGACGTCAGATGAACGGAAGGCTTTAAGCCAAAAAGGTGTTCAGGCCAGGAAAAATAAGTTATCAGAAGAACAGGCACAGCAACCAGCTATAATATCAAACGTTGGTTACGCTGGTTACATAAAACCAGCAATCGCTGGTTCACAACCAAGCAATGAAATAGAAAAGGAAAAAGAAAGAGAAACGGAAATTGAGAAGGAAAATAAGATTGAAAGGAAAATCGATATCGAGAATAACCAAATCCCTTCTTTCTCTCCTTCCGAATTGAAGAGTGAAGTTGATGCTTATCTTAAATTACCATCCAAGTATTTTTATGGTCTGAATCAAAATGATTGTTCAAGACTATATGAAAGATATCGTGTAGAACAACCAGATATAAAAATAAAATCAATCTGGGCATTTGAAAAAGTATTATACTACTACCTTTTATGTATGACTAATACACATAATGTCCAAGACTTAAATCAACGTATTTCTCAAGGTAATTTATCAATAAACATTGCTGATATTTATAATACAGTTAAATTGATAACCAGTAAGCAGGAAATAAATGATGATTATAGAAAAGCTGTGATTAGTGTCATCGGTAACTCCACCAATGAAAATCAATAAGTGGACACTAAAATGTTAGTATTGTATAATATGTTCTATAATGCCTTATTATAATACCAATAATGGTGGTATTATTACCTTGAGTGCAGGTTTCCAAGTGTTATAAAATGATGATATAATGCAGGTCTGAACGCTGATCATGACAAGTCCAGTAATGAAAACCTTCTGTTTTGTGCCCCCTACATCAGTATTTTATGTTGGTTATAACGAATTCTGAAAATTTTTAATACCAAATCTTTATAAGAAAGTATGGTTCAAGACAAAATTTATTCGAAGTTCTTGCAGGTAATTCAGGCTTAATTTGACGAGAATTGTCGATTATTTACATACAGACCAACCGGTAACTACAAACCTTTGAAAAGTTCCTCTAAGGATATATTATGATATTCAGTAATTTTTAACAATGAAAAGGAATTCCAATATACATTCCCTAATTCGATCGAATTATAAGCATTCCGGGAGAGTCCAATATTGTTCGCCATTTGGATATACCCAATTTTCTTATCAGATCTTAACTGTTTAATTCTTTTTCCAATCTCCTTCAGTAATTCTTGATGTTCTGGTCTTATTGATTTTGGCTTCATGATGAAAGTATATATGTAAAAGTAAAAAAATATTGCCCAATAATTTGGGCTAAGCATTTTTCTTTTTAACTTTGCCCAATATAATGGGCGCCACATGAAAATAAAAAGGAAGTTTTTACATGAATTCTTTACAATTGACTGGGAGAGTCCTGACAGGTATATGGTACTAATAGAAACTGTAGATGATCAACCTGTCTCTTTATATTATATTAAAATCCCCCCAGCATGTTTAAAATGCACTTATTATCCATACATTCAGAACTAAAGTTAAAACTGCGTCAATTTTAGGGTATACTTCAA
>JAFGOZ010000024.1 GCA_016926235.1 Bacteroidales bacterium
CAGGACTCTATCGCTTCACGATAATTTCCGGGAAAATTCATACCTTAGGGGTCGATTCAGAAAACGGGAAATAAAGCACGTTAAGCCAGAGGCAGCGGCCGAGATTGTCTCGTATCTTCGTTTGTATTTTACTCAAGGTGACTTTCCTGTTCAGAGAACCACAGGTAGGCATGGACGGCCTGGCCTGACCGCGATCGCGCCTCAGAATCGATCCTGGATTGATTTCCCCCGGGGTTGTTGTCCAGTAAGGGTATACTCTAATCGGCTGTCAGGGGTTGTTTCTGTTAAGCGTCATGTTAGGGTCGGTGAATTCAATTGTTGACATTTATATTAAAGGGTCATAGACTATATCCTGACACATTGGCCGCAAGAAAGCGTTATCGCCTGAGCAAGTAACCGATCTGCGCCAGCGGGCCGTTGCCGGCGAACAAAAAGCTACCCTTGCCCGTGAGTTTGGCATCAGCCGCGAGACCTTATATCAATACTTAAGATCGAATGACTGACCATGCCGAAAACACAACTGTTGAGTGCCCGGTTACACGATCCAAAGAACTATGCCGGGCTGAAAGCGGAATGGTAAAAATAATAATGAAAGAACTAGTACTAAAAGGTGGACTAAAATGACTCTTCAGAAGAAAACTTTAGAGAAATTAAGAATTTTAATTAACGAAGAAACCGAATATCGCACAGGGCCAAAATTGGTTAGTTTTTTTAACGAATTGGGATTTAATGATTCTTATGGTCAAGGATTTCCTTCAAGATGGGCTTACACTGATGAAAAACTTGCACAGATCAATGGCACACCTGAATTAGATAAATGTATCAGGAATTTATTTGCACCAGTAAACTTCATCAATCGATTCACTGAATTAGATGATTTCATTAGAGAATTTAATAAATTTCTTGCATTCGATAAATGGAAAGTCATCAGAAATGAAACAGAAATAACATTTTCAAGAGCAGATAAAATAGTTTTTGAGGAGCATTTAAGTGAAATAAAAGAGGATGATTTTTTGAATAAAGAGTTTAGCGAGATTTCACTTGAAAAAATCGGGCTTGATGGCATTATTACCGAGACTCTAAAGTCAAGATTTGAAGAAATTAAAAAATGTTTGTCTGCCAATGCACCACTTTCTGTAATATTTCTCGGAGGTAGCACTTTGGAAGGTATTTTGCTTGGAATAGCTTTAAAACACCCACAGGAATTTAATAAATCAGAAGCATCACCAAAAGATAAAAATGGAAAAGTTAAGCAATTTCCAGATTGGACTTTAAGTAATTATATTGATGTGGCATATGATTTGGGTTTTCTGTTGGAAGACGTGAAAAAATTCAGTCATTCATTGAGAGATTTTAGAAACTACATTCACCCATATGCACAAGTTAGTTCTGGCTTTAGTCCTGACAAACATACTGCCGCAATATGTTGGCAAGTTTTAAAGGCGGCAATATATCAATTGTCTAAAAATAATCCGATAAGTTAATGCTACTTGTTATTATCAGAAGCTTGGTAGAAATTTGAGGTGGTCTTCCTTGTTAAGGGTTTTGACAAACCGGCAGTATAACGACTTCCATTAACTTGGAGAAACAACTCTCCTTTTAAATGAGCAAATATTTTTTTTGGTTATCGGAATTCATTTCATCCCTTGAGCCATCAAATATCGCAATACTTGACCAAATTCTTTTATTGGCAATTTGAGCATTTCAGCATATAAATCATAAGATAGTTGGCAAGATCTTGCCTTGTTCATGCTTCTCAATTCTGGTTTTGCAAATAGTTGGATGTCTTCACCATAATTTACAGCTAGTCGTTCTACCAATTCAGTCAATTTAGCCTTTATTTGTTCTGGGTCCTGGAATTGATATGATTGTGTTGTGGAAGATTGAATAATTCTGGAGATGGAAATAAATTCTTTTTGTATTAATTCTGTAGGGAAATTATTTGCAATATCAGGTCTAGCCCGATCATTCCCAAATAGATAATCATAACAAATATTGGGATCAATTTTATATAATATTTGCATTTGCTCCAATAGAATCTTGATAAATTCGAACAAAGAATCATCTGAAGCATAAGGAAGTCTTTTATATAAAACTGATATAAGATAAGGTCTAATTAATTGTTGTAATTCGGCAAGACTTTTCCCCTTTTGAAAGGCTAATTTCATTTCTGATATTAGTAGATTATATGTCTTTGGCTCACACTTCTTAATAGATGAGTATAAAGGATCCTTTGTGAGGCCTGCCTCAATATTTTCAATATCCTCTAATTGAAAACCACTTATTGCCACATCCTCATTCTCTGGATATCCAGTTATAAAATTTGCATCAAGTAATTCTTTATGGCTAGGTTTCCATATTTCATTATTTGGAGTTGCATATGCCTTTTCTATAAAAGATTCGGAAACACCTCGACTTCTCCAATCTTGTTTATCCTTATTATATTCATTACTATAAGCAGGCTGTTGCAATCCAGGAAAACTATATTGATGGAACCCTAAATAAGCGTTTTTTGCGATGAGTCTTTTATTCCCGCCCATGAATGCTAATGTGCATGCACTTGAACAACCTGATGAGGTGTAAGTAGATAATTTTCTCGAATAAATAATATCACGGAGTTTTCTAGCTTCAACAACACGGCCTCCTATGCTATTAAGATGAATTATCTTTATTGATGGATGCGTATTCAATATTTTTTCCACATCATTTGAAAGACCAAATGCAATTGGCCCGTAAATTTCCAATTCACTAGCATCTCTTAAAACTCTAATTTGATAATCACCGAATGGATCATTTCCAATCGCAATATTGAAATACTCTTTGACCTGGGGTATTCCGGTTTTTGTAATAGTAGAATACAAATTGAATAAATTTAGAATAATTATAAATTTTACAAAATTTCCAGTAATTCTTGACTTGCCAGATCTAATATAATTAGTGGAAGAATTCCAAATACCGATTAATTGCCAAATTGAAACAGGCAGAAGAAATATCCAAAGCAAAATAGCAAGAACAGAATATGTTTTTGGAGAAGCATTTACCAGGTCATTCCAAGGAACAATATTAACAAATGAAAGAAATAATAGATTGAGAAAAACGCCATTTACCCAGAAACTTATTGGAAGTGTTAAATCTCCACGCCAATGACGCAAGATATATGATGGCCGTTTTGAGCGCTTAATGAAATGTTCGGAAGCCGGCGCAACCATTCTATTAGCAGAAGCAGAATCGCTTTGAGTTTTATTTAATAAGTTGTCAGTTTTATTAATTGGAAAATTATTATTTGCATTGATTTGTGATTTAGTATTTCTGATGGCTGCATCTAAATCAAATAATTCTTGAAAATTGCCAGCGGCCAGCCAGTTTGTGAGACCAGGTTTCCAAAGAAAGGTTTTTTGATTTATTAAATTCAATCCAATCATTTTTTTTATATCTTCTATGCGATAGGGGCCGTCCTTTTTCCCGCTTTTCAAAACAAACCAAATATCTTTGTTTTCCATTTCGATCTGTACCCCTCATACTGCCTATGATAAAATCAATTTTCTTTTGATTGCATTTTGAGGACAATTATCAAAAATGTCAACGGAAAACCTGGGACCTTTCTGTCTATATCCCGATAAACTTTCTTTTATCATTACTTTCTGACCCTTGCAATTACTACCATCACCAGCGCTATAAGAAGAAGTGTGGCCATCACCGCCAAATCGGAAACTCCTGAAGCGGCATCTATAACGCCCGTCGATTTTAGTGTTGCGTTGATAATTGGAAGCATAATAAAAATAGCAATTATTACGGCAATAATTTTATTTGCTGTTCCAAATGATTTAACTTCTCCCTTCTTTTTGTAATATACATCGCCAGACAATAAAATTCCTAAAGCGATTGGGCAGAATAGGAAATACATCAACCAGAAGAAGGATTGTTTACGGTAAAAGGGAACTTGATTATAATTAATATATAGCATTTCCCCCCCTTGAATAACTTATTCTGGGGATATTGCTTGAAATGTCAATAGAGATGAATGAATTGCTTGATGACGTATATGGTCGTGGAAGCCTGTGCGGTCAGGATCAGTGGCGGGGTTGGAAATAAATGTCAGATAAAGATAAAATAATTAATTAGTAGGGGGAGTAATGGCTGACTGGGATTACGCAAATGATAGGCGGGTTCGTTGGGGGATGGTGATTGTCGGCTTTTTTTTACTGCTATTGGGCATATATCTCAACTCGACTCGTCCTAAAATTGGGGAACCCATAAAAACAGAAAAAAAAACATTGGGTAATACTACAACTGTAACAAGGTATTGGAAAACTGAAGATGATAAAAAATTGGCGCAGAAAGATAAGGAGATATGGGATTCTGTTTGGCTCTCCTTTCTTTTTTCTGGAATTCTTGTTTTATTTGGGGTAAAAGGACTTATAAGAATTAATAAAAAATCCTCAAATATAGAGATGTCTAATAACAATGGCTTCCCTATTGACGCGGGTAGAATAAGGATTTTTCCCTCCAGTTTTAGTTATAAAAATGAAATGTTTGACATTGGTGAAATTCAACATATATCATTTTTTTGGGAAAAATCTTTTTCAGGTTTCAAACATTTAAGATACCCAGAAGGCGCAATCATGAAGATGTCAATTCAGACGAGACGGTCTTCCCAAAAAATATCTTCGGAAGTATCAACATTATCTCGACACGAAGGTCTTGAATATAGCAAATTTATTAACGGACATAAACATTTGGCATCTGTTACTTTTACTCAACGGTATAATTCATATGTAGATGAACTAAATAGAAATGGATATTTCAGGTACGACAATAAAAAAATCTTTAAAAACGGAAATGTCGAATGGCGAATAATTAAATTGAATTTATTTAAAAATAGAGTATTCAAGGGACCATTTGTTCTTGTAATTGATTCTGGGAAAAACTTTATTGAAACATGGAAGTGGAATTTCAGACACCCCTTTCTCCCGCGGGACATCACTATTAATACTGAAATGGACCAAGACGTATTTTTTGAGTTGTTGAGGAATTTTTTTAAAATACATTGGCTTCCATGATCATCGGGAACTTCCGCAGTGTTGCAAGAATAAAACTCAAATCCCCGGCATTTTGACACAACACTATGTTTATTGTGATATTTTTGGAATTTTCCGTGTATCTAAGACCCTCCCCTATCCTAGGGGTCATTGCAACAATCTGCTGCACTTTCATTAAATTCATCTTAAAACTTGTAATGGGGGAAAAGGATTCCCCTCTCAGTTAATATCAAGCATAAAGCTTAGTTCGAAGCATATCTAGCTCGAGATGCTTATAACCCTTGAACCTTGACTAATCTATCGGGTAAAACAAAGAGAAAGACCCTTTTAGCCTTAAACCTAATTCCCGACATTTCAGAGGCGAGCTTATTTATCTGCATATCATACTGTTTCAAATACGATATGGATTCAAATGGTGGAGATGGTGAGATTGTAACCACCAGGGTACAATCACTATAATTAATATGAGCTTTTTTCAGGCAGGTTTTAATCACGTGTGGAAACAATACTTTAATTTCATCACCGGAATTGTAAACACTGACTAAACCGATCCCTTGGCTGACAACCAGCTTTGCATCAATCGCCTCTGTTGCACCATCATGAGGGGTAGTGATCTCAATGCGATCAACCTCTTTCCCCAACTCGTCGAACACCAATGCATCATATCCCTGGTTTCCCAAAACCGGCCGGACTTCATAATTCTCTGGGTAAGCCAAAATAGCAAAACGACTCAAAGGGATAATCTCGTCAAGGAACTGCTTGTATAGCCCTTTTTTTAGATGTCCGCAATGCCGTTCGTGCTCATCGGCATTGACAGCTTCTTTGAGTCGAACCACAAACTCTCGCAAAGCAGCAGGTGAGCGCCGTTGTTCCAACTCTAAAGACGTTATCATTGTTTGGGCCTCAATATAAATTGATCCTTATTTTTTTTAAGGGGCAATATCATTCCTCGGGCAAGCTTTTCGCTGAATTTCTGAGTGAAATAACTTACAAGCTCTTTATAGGCTATATTTGAATGATATAGAAGGACAGCCCCTGCCAATGAATATTCATAATAAGTTGGCCCATGAGAAAAAAGTAATGGCCTATCGTCATTTTTTAAAAAGAAGTGCGCAACTCTATTTCTTAAATCAGAAAATTTATTATACAAATCACCTATTTTTTGCACACCTTCAAGAAAGTCGTCATTGAACCCAATACCCTTTATTAAATCCCTATCAACAATTGGATCTTTTGGCAAATTATCTTTTATCCCAAATTTGTCATTGAGTTTTTTCATCCATTCTCTTAATTTATTCAAACCTTCATATAACCTATAAGCACACAATAGCCTGTAATATGGGCTTGTTGAGATAATAGCTTCTCTTAAAACTGCTTCATAAAATGAGAAAGCAGGGTATTGGTGAATTCCGCCCAAAGGTCCAATCTGGAGTCCAACTGGATAAGGAAGGATTAGTTGATGCGCAAGCGGATATGGCTCACCTTTAACATATAAATCAATTCTCATTATGGACAATGGAAGCCATTCTATTCTCTGAAGATTATCAAGTAGATCATTGACGGCGGTTCTTGTAAGATCAAATGTCACGCTTGGTAATTCTGCTTCAATTTCGACTTCAATGTATTCCAAAAAACCAGCTCGATCAGACTTTAAATCATAATAAATAACATTTTTACTACCATGATGTAGATAAATGGTTAAAGGATCTTCCGAAATTTTCAAAAGGTGATATGACTTTCGAGATATTATATCACCTATACTGCCACAAAGCGGGATATGATCAGAAAGATATGACCTTGATAAAAATCGTCTAACTTTACGATCATTTTGAATTACGGCTATTCGGTCAGTTTGCGATTTGGTCGCAACAACAGAGAGACAACCAGATAATGATTTGAACGGATCAATAACACAATAATCTTCAGCCAAAAAATACTCCTTAATTATAATGCATAACAGGTGGTTACAATTATTAGCATCATATTATAAAGGATTTACTTGCGCGCAATAAAACCACTTGATTCTGTTGCTTCATGACCGATAAGCCAATGATTATTTCTTCTTGGCAATTTCCCGCAGAGCATCGACATCATCTTGCAACTTGGCAAATATCTTTGAGAGGTGCTTCATGTC
>JAFGOZ010000255.1 GCA_016926235.1 Bacteroidales bacterium
CTATTGGAAGAAGCATTGGCCACCGATGGATTACCTTCGCAGTACTCTTCTTCTGATATAGAAATGTACCGCCAGTCATCAGCAGGTGCATTAAGCGAATTGGATGCGATGCTTTATCCTGATGTAGATTGGTATGATGCAATTTTATCTTCTTCGGCTCCTGCTCAAAGGTATAATGTTAATATACAAGGTGGTACAAAACGAATGCGTTACTTTACATCAGCTGAGTATTATAATCAACAAGGTTTATTCAAAGATCTCAGCCTCGACAAGTACAACAATGAATCAAATACCGGTTTTCGCAGGTATGCTTTTCGTGCTAACCTGGACTTCTTGCTGACTGAAAATTTAACTGCTTCAATAAACTTTGGAACACGCTTTGAAGAACGTCATGGTCCTAATACCAGCGAATCTTCTACATATAGTGAAGTGTTTTATGAACTGAACCACACTCCCGGATGGATTTTTCCTGTAAGTTATACCATTCAGGACGGGGAAAGTGAAACTGTCTTATATGGTGGTAGTTCGCAATATCAGAATAATATAGCCGGACGTTTGGCTAAAGCTGGTTTTTATCGAGCCACAAATACAATCAGTGAAACGAACTTCATACTTGACTACAAAATGGATTGGCTCACCCAGGGGCTGAAAGCTAAGGGGCTGATGTCGTTCGATTATGATGCTTATTACAACCGTAAATTCACAGCCGATTTTGCCACATATGAACTAAATGACCGTGATAATTCACAGTCGATAGATGCATACAACCAGTTCAATAGCGATACAGAACTGGCTTATGCCGGCAATGACCAAACTACCACGTTAAAACTATACTTTGAATATCAGCTAAGTTATGCCCGGAAATTTGGTAAAAACGACATAACGGCAATGATGCTTTACAATCAAAACAATTATCGTTATCAGGCCGAACTGGCTCAACGCTATCAGGGACTTGTTGGGCGTGTTACATATGGATATGACGATCGTTATCTGGCTGAGTTTAACGCTGGGTACAACGGCTCTGAAAATTTTATGGAAGGCAAGCGTTTCGGGTTTTTTCCCTCCCTCTCTCTGGGATGGCGAATTAGTAATGAAGTATTTATGAGCTCTACAAAAGAATGGCTTAATAATCTTAAGATAAGAGCTTCATATGGACAAGTTGGTAATGATGTTTATTTAGTAGATGACGTACGTCAGCGCTTTTTGTATGAGCAGAAATGGTCGCAAATATCTAACGATTACTACTTTGGGACAACTGGATATACCGGTATTTATGAAGGACAATATCCGAACTACGATGTAACGTGGGAACGTGCAAATAAATACAACCTGGGTGTCGAGTTTGGGTTATGGGATGGTTTGTTGAGCGGAAATCTTGACTTGTTCCTTGAAAAACGAAATGATATACTTACAAATTATCTCACCAGACCTGAATGGGTTGGAGTTACCATGGCGGCAGGTAATCTGGGTAAAACAAAAAATAGCGGTTTCGAGATTGAATTAAAGCATGTTAATAATATCGGTGAAAACTTCAGCTATACAGTAGGGTTAACATATTCACATGCTAAAAACGAAATTCTCGACATGGACGAACCTGAGTCAAAAACCGATTATCGTAAACGCGAAGGTCATCCTATTGATCAGTATTTCGGATTGGTTTGCGACGGGTTTGTTACATCTACGGATCTTGCAAATACCAGTTTCCCAGTCTCTACATATGGTGATGTAAAAGTGGGTGACCTGAAATTTCGCGATATGAATAATGACGGATTTATCGATGACCGTGATGAGACTTTTATTGGCTATAGCAATGTTCCCGAAAATACCTATGCGCTTACTTTAGGCTGCAGCTACAAAGGTCTGGGCTTTAGCGTTATGTTTCAGGGAGTAGATCATGTGAGCCGTTACTATGATGCTGAAGCAATGTATGCATTTGTAAGCGGAGGAAAAGTAAAAGAACACCATTTAGATCGTTGGGATCCTGCTAAAAGTGAAACAGAAAACTTAGCCAGTGCCAAATACCCTCTTTTACATTACGATAGTTACGGCGACCACAATCAACAATTAAATTCTTTCTTCTTGAAGAATGGAGCATTCGTACGTGTGAAAAATATCGAATTGAGTTATACCGTGCCTGTTATTTTGACAGGAAAAGTAGGCATCAGAGATTGTAAGTTTTATGTAAATGCCAACAACGTAATTACATGGGATCATTTAGATGGTATTGCCGATCCTGAAAGCAACGGATCTAACCGTTATCCCATTATGAAAGCCATAAACTTTGGAGTTAACCTTAAATTCTGATAAACTATGAACAAAATAGTAATAGATATAATATTTGCTTTTGGAATTTCTGCTATAACATTAACCTCATGCGAGGATATTTTTGGCGACTTTTTAGATAAGCAACCCAGTAATGAATTGACAGAAGAGCAAGTGTTTGGTGATTGGACTACAACCATGCAGTTCCATTTCGATACTTATAATTTTCTGCGACACGGAGCCTGCAGGATCAATAACTCGTGGATGGATGCTGCTACTGATTTGGCCGAGACCAGCTTCTCAACCGGTGGAGTTCGCTCTACATTTAATATTGGTAACTATTATGGAAGTGCTGGTGCCCCGGAGCTTACCGATACATGGGAGCATTATTATCGTGGCATCCGCAAGTGTAATATGTTGCTTACAAACATTGACGATGTTCCCAAAGCGGCTGATTTGAGCACTGAAAAGTATGAAACTGATAAATTGAATTATAAGTCGGAAGCCCGCTTTCTGCGTGCCTATTTTTTCTGGGAACTGTTTTTACGTTATGGGCCTGTTCCAATAGTAACAGATGTACTTGATCCCGATGGAGACCTGCTGAGTAACTATACAACCCGGCCTACCATTAAGGAATATGTCGTGGATTTTATCTTAAATGAATTAGAAGAGTGTGAAGCCGGGCTAATGAATTATAGTGATGGTACTAAAGTAGCTAATGCCGGTCGTATTTGTCAACCAATGGCACGTGCCCTTTATTCGCGCGTTATGCTTTACATGGCCAGTGAACGGTTTAGTTCAGAATCAAACATTACCTGGAGTGAAGCTGCCGGAGCTGCTAAAGGGTTTATTAATGATTTTAGTGCTAATTATTCACTTTTTCTTGATGAAAATGGTGAAACAGCTTATACAAATGCTATACTAAGAACGACTTATGAAGGACAAAACAATGAAGTCATATTTTTTCGTAATGATGTTAAAATAGGGTGGAGTAATATTTTACAAGATACTCCGGTGGGCGAAGGTGGAAATGGAGGATTATGCCCTTCTCAAAACCTCGTTGATATGTACGATATGATAGACGGATCCTCTCCATTTGTTGAATATGATGAAACCGGAGCTCCTGTCTATAATGGCACATCTGTTCCTACAATAAATAGTGCCAGTGGATATAATGATGCAACACCGTGGAAAAACAGAGACTCACGTTTAGCCTCAACAGTGCTATATCATGGCGTAAGCTGGGGTGATGGCGTTATTAATGTTATCAAAGGACAGCGCGATAATCCGGTGGGTAATGTTAATGCTACCCCTACTGGTTATTATGTAAGCAAGTATATTCCTGAAAATATTTTAAGTTCTGTTCATACAGGGTCAAGCTATCGCAATTGGATTATTATCCGTTATGCCGAAATTCTTTTAAACTATGCTGAAGCACTAAATGAAGCAGAGGGACCTTCCTATGAAGTTTATAACGCGTTGGATATTATTCGCCATCGTGCTGGTATTACAGGGAATGTTGAAGATCGTAGCGATTTAATTTCGTCAAAAGACAATATGCGAAACTTTATTCGTAAAGAGCGAACAATAGAGCTTGCCTTTGAAGATCACAGAGCATGGGATGTACGTCGATGGAATGTTGCTATGGAAGCTCTTGCAAGACCAATATATGGAGTTGACGTTACGGCACAGGGCATTTCGCGTAAAGTTGCCCAACAACGCGTGTTTGAAGAAAAAATGTATCTCTATCCTATTCCTGAGGGTGAAGTATGGAAAACAAACATTGAAAACAATCCGGGCTGGTAATCTTTAAATCGAATTATGCTATGTGTAATATAATGAACAATTTATTAAAGAATTTAACAGGTGTTGTTAAACTTCTGCTAATGGGAGTTCTCTTTTTAATTGCCAGTAAGGTCTGTGCACAGGAAGAGAAGGTTTTGAAAGGAACTATTATCGATACTGACGGAAATCCTATTTACGGAGCAATTGTAAATGTGACAGAATCAAGTAGGATCGTCTTGTCGGATGAAAACGGTAAATTTAGTTTGAAGAATGTAAAAATAAGCGACGAAATTAGTGTAACATGCATTGGGTATAAAACCACTAAGGTTAAAGCTGTTTTTGCAGAAGATTTTAAAATTGTTATGCCATCTGATTTGGATGAATATGTACACACTACACCTCTTCCTTTTAATCGCAAACAAAAGAAGTTTGTAACAGAAGCAATATCGGTAGTAAAGGGAGAAGAACTGCAAAAACATCCTATAACCGTGTTGCAGAATGCATTTACTTCAACCGTTAGCGGTGTGGCAACCTACGAATGGGCTAGTGAACCGGGTTGGTCTGAAACAGCAATTTACATTCGTGGCCTCCGGACTATTAACAAGAGTGCCCGCTCTCCGTTGGTTATTGTTGACAATGTTGAACGTGACCTGTCGTTTCTTGATGCTTATCCTATTGAAAATATCACGATTTTAAAGGATGCTGCTGCTTGCGCAATATACGGAATGAGAGGTGCTAATGGAGTTATTATGGTTACAACCAAACGAGGAGAAGCCGGTCGGACAAAAATCTCATTTACTCAGGAGGTTGGAGTGCAGATGCTTACCGGAAAAATGGAAACCCAGAACTCTTACAATATGGCATTGACACGTAACCAGGTTAAATATCTTGATGGTAAAGATCCGATGTACTCCGATGAACAAATTGAGATGTATCGGCGTGTAAGCGAAGGCGAAGAATTAACAGGGATGGATCGCTATAAATATTTCAACACCAACTGGTATGAAGAACTATATCGTGAAACAGCCCCAATGAACAAAACCAATTTGACCTTAAGTGGAGGAAATGATTTTGCCCGTTACTATGTGTCAATGTCTTATCTGCATCAGGAGGGTATGTGGAACGATAAATGGACTGAATACAACGAAGGGTTCAGTACCCAACATGATCTGAAACGTTACAACCTGCGTTCAAATATTGATATAGATGTAAATAAATTCCTGAATGTTTCGCTTGATTTAGGTGGACGTATCGACAATATTTCGCAGCCTCTTACAGGGGTGTTTAGTATTGTTACATTTGGTGCTATCGAAGCAAACCCTATGGAACCAATATATTGCCCCAATGGTGAAATTTATGCATCCAGCACGGCTGCCAATGCCGGCAGGTTGCTTGCATCATCGGGTATCAATAAAAACCGCCGTCGAAACCTCTATAGTACAGTAAATGTTACCGGCGATTTAGGTGAATTAGTCCCGGGTCTGAAAGTCAATGCAATTGTGAGTTTCGACTCGTACGAAACATTCATGGCTCAGCAAACCAATAATGTGAATTCATATAACTACGATTATAATAGTGATGTAACTGATGTGTCGGAATATACCCTTACCAGATTTACAACATATTCGGCTCTCTCGAACCCTGCTACCACTCCTCGTGATTATTATTATAATGTGAATTTTAGTGCCGGTTTTAATTATAACAAATCATTTGGGAAACATTCAGTAGATGCCCGGACTTTTATTCGAACATACCAAAACGTAAATCATGGTGAAGAATCTTCAAATCGTTACCAATCGTACAATGGACAAGCAACATATGTTTATGATGGAAGATATATTCTTTCGGGAAATGTTTCTTACATGGGGTGTGACAACTTTGCAGAAGGTGAACGTTTTGCGATGTTCCCCGGTGGATCTTTAGGGTGGGTAGTTTCTGAAGAATCCTGGCTTAAAAACGCTAATATCAACCTGGTTAAACTTAGGGCTTCTTATGGACGTGCCGGACAGTCTGTTACCGGAGCCGGGAGATACCCTTATCAGGGTACCTATGCTTCGGGTACAGGTTATGCTTTTGGCACTTCTCAATCGACCATTGACGGCGTGTATGAAAGCAAAGCCGGAAACTACAATAGCAAATGGGAAATATCTGACATGGTTAATGTTGGCCTGGATTTCGATTTCTTCAATAAAAAGGTTTATGGATCGGTTGATCTGTTTAAAGAATGGCGTTCAAACATATTGGTTACCCGTTCAACTGTCCCAACTATTTTAGGGGTGTCGGCACCTCAGGATTCATACGGTAAGGTTGAAAGTAAAGGTTTTGAAATTTCATTGGGGCATCATAATAATGTTGGCAAATTTAAATACTTCATTGAAGGGATGCTAACATGGAATACTAATGAAATAACTGAAATGGACGAGCTGTCACCTAACGTGGAATGGCAACGTAAAACAGGTAAACGAATATTTGACTATACTTCGGTTGCAGAACTCTATGAAGGAGCTTTTACCAATAGCATTGGAGGATGGAATGTGTACAAGTTTCAACAGTGGGCAAGCGACGTGGATAAGGTTGCAACCAGCCAGCAAGATGCTATCGACAATCCTGATAAGTATCCTTACCATACATCATCAGGTACCGGTCAGGCTTTAGGTACTGCCGTTTTTAAAGATTTGAATGGCGACCGTCAGATCGACTCTAATGACATGATCCCCGATGGTTATACTGTAATCCCTGAATTGATCCCATCTTTGAATTTCGGATTTGAGTGGAATGGCTTTGATGCCCGCATGGTATTAACAGCCTATCTTAATCGTTCTGTATTCCTGTCTCCGGCCATTAGCTATTCGGGTTGGAGCAATATGGGAACCCATGAGGTAACTAAAGCATGGGGCTATTATAATGACGATCCAGCTGATCCGCGTAATATCAATGCTACATATTCACGTCCTACTTATGGTGGTTTTAACACAATTGATAGTGACAGGTCTTCGGGGACTTATCAAAACGATATATGGGTTAAAAGCGGTGACTTCCTCTCTCTTCGAAATGTGGAAATTGGTTATTCATTACCTAAGAAA
>JAFGOZ010000256.1 GCA_016926235.1 Bacteroidales bacterium
CAATATGCAAACACAACAAATAACCATTGCTGAAGTAAAGCATGTCTACCGGACAAAGGTTAAAGCTTCAGAGAGATTACAGATCAAATGCTCAAAGGATGTATATGACATATATAAAACAATATTCAAATACCTCAACAACCTATTAAAAACCGGGAGCTTCAAATATTAAAGTATATTTATTATAATTTTATATCCCGAGACAAAATATACCATTAATAAAAACCATAAGAGAAATGAAAAGAACAATATTTTCCCTCCTCCTGACTACTCTATTCTTGTCTTCAATAGTTCAAAGCCAAGCCCAAACCGAAAAGGGTAAATTCATAATTGGAGCTGGCAGTAATCTTGAATTTACCTCTATTAGCACTAAATGGGATACTGATTCCGGCAGTGGTGATGATGGAAAATCGAGAAATCTGGCACTCAATGCTCAAATTGGCTATTTCGTTTTAGGAAATTGCGCTGTGGGATTGGAGATTCCATATATTTTTATTAAAGAAATTGATGCGGATGAGGGTCATGATTATAGTTATATTAGTTCTTCAATAAGTTTCATCCCATTTTTAAGGATCTATATAGGTAATTCAAAAATTAAGCCTTATCTGCATGGTGGAGTTGGCGCTGGTCGTGGAATGACAAAATATTTCGATTCGGGTGGTGACGAAACGAAAGTACCCACAAAGATTTTAGCATCTGAGATTGGAGGAGGACTAGGATTATTTTTAAATGAACAGATATCTATAGATTTAGGAATCGGTTATGCTTCAGCTAATGCTAAATGGGTTGATAAAAATACAAATATGAATTGGAAAAGCACAATTAGTGGCATAGGTGCAACTATTGGTATTATTGTTTACCTGTGAAAAGATTATGTATTTTTTTGGACATACATGTTCAATGAGAAGATTTTTATACTTCAGCCTAATGACTTTACATAAATATTGAAATAATTATAAAAGAATTAACCATAATTGTTGGCTACGCTTTGAAAATTCAAATTTGTGCCAGCCAGGTGCCAGTCAGTTAAAATAAAAAAACCCTGATTAATCTGATTATCAGGGCTATCTTCGTAATATTTTGTTGACCCACCTGGATTAAAGTAAGCTCATACGCCATATTTTAGTCCCTGAAAGGGACTCTGTGAAGTTCAATGCATTACGATACAACGGAAAGAAGTCCTGGGTACAAGGTATTCACCATCATTCCAGGATTAACAGTTGAGTTAAGCTGCATTTTGTTTTGGTTATTTTGAGACGGTTCAGCTCAACAATAAAATCTCAAGAACCACTGAAAACTAACCGTGCTATTACCATTCACCAGGTCCCTCAGAAGGGGACTTTGGTGGGTGGTTTTTTACATAAAAATAAATTTGACTTGTATTATTGTTCTTCATAACTTTAACAATATCAAATAATAAATCATCATGAAGAATTTATTAATTGTATTAGCTATTTTTTGTGTATTAAATGCCAATGCACAAAATTACCTTATCAGTTTTGCTGGAACAGGTGAATCAACTACTGTAAATACTGTTGAAGTTGAGAACTTAACAGCAGGTACTTCTCTCACTTTAAACGGAGATGATATATTACGCCTTAACACAACTACAGGAGTAAATTCAATAGAGAATGGACAATCATCAAGGATAAAGATCTATCCTAATCCTATGCCTGAAAAATCAAAATTGCTGATCTCTGCTCCCGATGAAGGAAATGCAATTATATCTGTTAGTGACATTACAGGTAAATTTATAGCTCATATTAGAAGCGATTTTGAATTTTACCCACAGGAATTTACGCTGTCAGGTTTAAAAAGCGGGTTATACATAGTAAATGTTAAGGGTAATACTTATCAATTCTCAGGGAAATTGCTAAGCAATGGAAAATCAACCGGCCCAACAGTTATTGAGAAAGTTGGTGACAAAAAAGATGTGAATAAGCAGGTATCAGTAATGGATACGAAAGGTGTTCAGGCTGATGCGGACATGGATTATACCATGGGGGATATAATAAAATTTACAGGAATATCAGGTATATATAGCACAGTAGTCACTTCAATACTTGATGCAGATAAAACCATAACATTTAATTTTATTGCCTGTACTGATGGTGATAATAACAATTATCCGGTGGTAGAGTTAGGCACACAAATCTGGATGGAGGAGAACCTGAAAACCACCAAATACAACAATACTAATGATATACCTTTTAAACCAGTTGCAAATGAATGGAAAGCCTTAATCTCTCCTGGCTATTGCTGGTACGATAACGATGCTACTGCCAACAAAGACATTTATGGTGCATTATATAACTGGTACACAGCAACCAACACTGAAATCTGCCCTTCAGGCTGGCATGTACCAACCCATAACGAGTGGACAACCTTAATCAATTATTTGGGGAATAATATAGTCGCAGGGGGCAAATTAAAAGAAACCGGTACTACGCACTGGAATAGCCCCAACACCGATGCAACCAACGAAAGCGGTTTTACAGGCCTGCCGAGTGGCTGGCGTAACCAAGATGGGACATTCCTTTACATCAGAATGAACGAAGCCTGGTGGAGTACCACAGAGTACAATACAGATTATGCCTATGAAAGGAGCTTGAATTACGAGTCAGGCCAGGCATTCAGCGTAGGATTCAATCCTAAGAGGAATGGGTATTCTATCCGTTGCATAAAGGATTAATAACCAGGTTCAAAGGTGTTCGGGTTGCTCTCTTTATGATTAAACATAATTCATCCATCTGGAGTAATAACTGGGTGGGTGGATTTTTACGTATTAATAAATTTGGCTTCAGCTTTTTGGTAGTGTGACTCTTTATTTTACCTGATCAGCCCTAAAATGTAACAATATGAATAGAAAATGATACTAATGAGATGGATTTTAATAATCTGCAAGCCGAACTTTGTAATGGATTAGTATAATAAATTTCAATTGGCTGTTACTTTTTTAACGCCGTAATAAACTGAAACCACCTACCGATAAAAACTGATACCACAAGAAAACCTTCTAAATAAACATTAGCTGGTAGGTTTACTGTATTAACCTCAGGGGAAGTAAAATCGCTCAAGAGAGATAAAATTGCATAAACCATGCACAAGAAAGAATTCTTACCTATTCTTTAAAATAAATTTGACTTTGGCTTTTTGGGAATGTAACTTTGATAAATAGGTTAATAGCTTCCAACTTTATCTGTATTATCAAGAATAATTACTCAACAATTGTTAAGAGGATTATTAATAAAAAGTTAATTAACTTAACTAAAGACATTTACGATGAATAATCCAACGTTAGTAACAATTTTATTAAAATGTAGTTTGTTATCCATTAGATCACCAATAAATAAATTATTTGACCTTTAAATTAATATTGCTGTATTTATTAATCTAACAACTAATTTACTATGGCAGCATGTAAAAAGAGTTATCAAGAACGTCGACTGCGATGTGTTCAATATCGAGACGACGGTTATTCGGCTTGCTCTGAGTATGAAGATCATGGTTACAGTGCCTGTTCTAATTGGGAGAAAAATTGTTGTGATTGGTGGCCTTGCAGTTGGATTTGTAAGTTTTTTTCTTGGATTTGTGTAGCTTGGGTATGGATTACTCACCTTGTCTGTGTAGCATGGATTTGGATTTCCTACTTGGTTTGCTCTGCTTGGGCATGGGTAACTGTAACGGTGATTAACCTTTGGTGTATTATCTATTGCTTCCTAAAAAACTTATTTACAACCAATGAAGTATCGGAAAGTAAGAGCGAGTGTATTTATGGATGGACAGCATCATACAGAGTAGATTTCGACTCAAGGAAATGTGTACTCAATGTAACAGTTAGAATAAAACTGGATCCTGATAATGATATTACCGATGAAGAAGTACAAAATGCCATGAATAGATGGGAACCTGCAATAGAAAATGCATGGACAAATCAATTTCCTATCGAATTAAAAGATGGTGATTGTAGTTGTAAAGCTTATACTCTGAATGTGGATGTTCAATTTGTAGAAACCAATGAACATCATACTGTTCGAATAGAAAGAGGGCCCGGAAGGGCAAATATGACTAGATGGTTTCATGATAGTACTGGAGGTACGGCGGCTCATGAAGTAGGTCATATGTTTGGCAATGTAGATGAGTATCCTGCAGATGAATGCCCTAATCGAGTTGTGACAAATGATGGTAGCATTATGCGAAGTAGCCAGACGGGTTCTGTAAGAGAACGTCATTATGAACAATTCATTGATTGGATTTCTTCCAAAACATGTTGCGAATATGGTATTAACACATAATCGTATTATATAAACAAACACTTAATTACATAAATATGACATCAATAGAAATTAAGGTTGGCTCAAAGGATTTTGACTTTGGCCAAACTATACTTACATTAAATTCGGAAGGTCAGATCAAAGCGATCAATCTGATAGAAAAAGAAATGTTTGAATTTAAACACCAAGCAGATAAAAGTCAATTCGAAAGATTATATAAACTATTATCATCCGGAGAACTGGCGGCCATAAAACATAGAAAGGGAGTTCCCGATGAAGTAAAATATGTTTTTTCTATTACTGATATGGATCAAACAAGGAAAGTAGAGATATGGGACAATGATCTTGATCAGTTTAAAACACTCAAAGCATTTATGGGGGAATTGAGGCAATTGATATTTAAAGAGTCAAAAAATAAAATATTGCTTTAATGCGGATAAATACAATTGATGAATTGCACGGATTATTAAACGGAAGATTTCCAAAAACTAAGCTAACTTTTAATCACAGACTGGTTGGAGAAAAAGATGAGGAAAAGTTGAATGCTTGTGTTTCGGAATGCGGATGTGATACCGGTAAATATTTTCTTGTTGTAGGTGTTCTTTTCTCAGTTCTGGTATTTATATTTTCCGATTTTTCAATGATTTCAAAAATACTACTCAGTGTACTCATCTGCTTTCTATTTGCCGGAATTGGGAAATTGATAGGCTTAATCTATGCCAGATACATATTTTATAAGATCCTGCGAAGGCTTCTTTTAGAGTTAGGTTACTTGAAAAACTTACCATTTACAGCTCTCCCATAAGCGCAAAAAATAGAAATTTTTATGCTTCTCCTTTTTTATTATCTATCCTTTGCAAAAGTTCCATTCTAGATATTTATATAAATTAAATACTTATCATCTGGAAGATAAGGAGTCCGTTTGATGATCTATTATGCATTGAAGATTGAGTCCTTTTTATATTAAAGATTGTCAGTCACTGTCATGGTTTGGAATTGCAGGGGGTATCATTAGGAAAAGATTTACATAGTTATTGTCGATTATTGCAATAGCATTTTTTAATAAGCTGCAATTTGCAAGGATAAACTTATCACCAGGAAGTGATGGTCTTTGTCAATGGAGTTGATTACGGTGCCCCAATCGGAGTTGTTACAGGAACTTATGTGTACAAATTCTCGTTCCGGTTGGATAAATCAGGCAAACTAGAAAGTTTACATTGGAATGTATTATCCAGTGACCTCGTTAATGACGCCGGAAACAAAGTCTTAATTATTGATTCAGGTCACGACACTCATGAGGAAATGTGGGATCTCTGGAATAATATTGGGGCCTTTAATGAAGGATGGAATATAGTGTATAAAGTTGATGATGGCTGGCTTGACAAAGGAACAACCTTCTCGCTTGCCGGGTTGCTACAAATCCACATGAATGCTAACGGGGACATTGCTGCAGAAGTTCGTAAAGGATGGTTTGAATAAATTGGCGCCCAGCCAGAAATATCAGAGCCCTCGGAAATCTGCTCCTGGGGCTGTTTTAAAATTAATTATTCACATTTCATTCCCCAATTCCCCTACATCATATAATTTCATATAAATCAGTATATCAATTATATACAGTATATAAGAAATCAACGTAGA
>JAFGOZ010000025.1 GCA_016926235.1 Bacteroidales bacterium
ACTGTTGCCCATAATGTTTATGGCTTCCTGGCAGTTTTTAAAAATATTGTAATATACTTGGTTATCCGTTGCCGAGGAATAAACACCCTCGCCATGGCTCGAAATGCTGTTATAACGCACGACAAGGGTATTGCCATTGGCTACCTTTACGGCATTCACATTGGCATTAAGCTGGCAGTATTCCACAATGATGCTGTCGCCTGCGTTCCCCAGGAAGTATATGCTACTCACTGCATTTGGTGCTTGAAGATTCAGTTCACGGACAGTAATGCCTGCCTTTTCGAACCCGCTGATCAGGTAAGTGTTGGTATTACTGTTGATCACGGGAAGATCACCTTCGCCATAAGCGCCGAGCGTGACCATATTGGCTCCGATCAAGATCTTATCGGCTGAGGTGGTGGTTCCCCGCTTCTGGAGGTAAGTAAAACCGGTCTTCCAGACAACATCGCTCCATGCATCGAACGGATGATCATGAGAACCATTGGCCAGTGGATCGTTGGTGTTTTCCGGGTCGATATATACCCTATTGGATGCACCTGTGAGTTTTATGGTGACGGTGGCATTTGTACTGGCAGGATTGGGGGCATTGTCGGTAACACTTACCGTTAAGAGAAAGACAAGTGTGCCCGGTCCGAAAATATTGTTAGTGGTGAGGCTGAGTATGCCGGTCTGACTGTTTATAGAAAACAAACCATGCTGATTACCTGAAATGATAGCAAAAGATAACTTGTGACCATCAGGATCACTGGCCGATACCGTGCCAAGGATATTGTCCTTGAGTGATTGTTCGGTGATGTTAAACTGTTGGGTTACCATTACAGGTCTACTATTTGCTGGATCAACTGGTTCAGTGATCACGGGCGTTTCAGCTACTTCCTGGGGCGTGATGACGGTAAGCAGTTCTGACCAGGCAGAGGAACCCTCGTCATTGAATGCCCTGATACGGTACTGGTAAGTCGTGTTTTCGGTAAGACCATTATCTGCAAGGTTAACAGCATTGTTTCCCATAGCAAATGTTTTCCGGGTATCATCAGTGGTATTGATGCGTTCAATCTCAAATCCGTTTTCGTTTTGGGCATTATCACTCCAGCCAATAGTGGCTGATGCATGATCGGATTGTATAACATGCAGATTGGAGGGAGCATTTGGAATTTGGGCAATGGTTTGCGTGGGTACATAATTGGCATAGATGGAATAGATAGTTGCGCTGACCGTACTTGATCCAAATGCCTGGGGCAATCCAGCTGCAAAGGTTTCTTCCGAGTGTGCCCTGCCAAGTTCACCGCTGGTATAGTGCAGCGAAATCGCATTTTCAAAAACCCAGGCCAGCCAAATGGTACTGCCTTTGCTTACTTCTACAGGTGTCGTAAGTTTGAATGTCTGCCATCCGGCGGATGTATTGACCGGTGTTGGACTGGTTGTCGCGATTCTTTGACCGGGCAAGGTTTCAGAGGTGTTATATATCCCCAGCAGCGCATTGCCAGCGCCTCCGTCGTGGTATACTGTAATGCTTGATATAGTACCAGATTCAAACATGGTAACCGGTAGGGCTCTGCGATTGATGACCCCGATTGCATTTGCAAAGATTTCAGTAAAGCCTACTTTTTCTGCATTGTTTATCAATACGGGAGATGTTACCTGATTTAATGTTGCATAGGATGAAGAATCTGTTGCATTAAAGGCTTTTATTCTGTAATAATACAGTCTTTCTGGATCGAGTCCGGTATCTGTATAAGAATTCGAATTGGCGGCAACTGTGGCTATTGGCACAAAATCACCATTTGGGACCATGGTGCGTTCTATTTGAAAGCCTTGCTCATCACTTGATTTATATTCCCAGTTAAGTGTAATTGTTGAGGTTGATTGTGATGTGGATTTAAATTCTGTTGGTTCTGTAAGATTAGTATGATTTTCAGAGAAAGTTCGCCATATATTTATAGTTCTGTCAAAGGGACTGAGTTCATTATTCCTGGGAACATCCATGTTATCTTTAAATGTATATGCAATAACATTGTCAATTCTTATCCATTCTTCAATAGGGTTTCTCCAGGAATCACCATCTCCGCCAAAGAATGCTGTCATGTTTATAATATCAATACCCAGCTTGGCTGTATGTCTGAAAAGCATTTTGGAAACCTGTATAACTAATTTTCCATCGAAGTAACCTTCGAGAATTCCGTCGTAATTACCTTCTCCTTCCTGTTTTAAAGAGTTTAAGGACATACGAATGGTAATGTTATGCCACTTTCCCGGTGTGCATAAATTTGTGATACCATCTCCAGCCCCAACTTTAAAAATAGCAGGGCTAAAGGCTTCTGAAGAATAATTCTTACCCCAGAATATAGTCTCTCCATATCTGGTTATGTTGGAACCAGGAAAATAAGTATAAAAGGCAATTAGCCCTTCTTGTTTAAACATCATTCCTCCTGAGAAACCATCATACCCCGATGGCCTTACAAATCCATCATTGGTTGCAAGATCTCCGCCTCTTATTGAGGGCAGTTTGCCTCCAAGCTGGTACTGAAAACCGGGCATAAACAAGATATCATATGAAAAGTACAATTCATCTTGTTTAGGAATTATTGTCCACCATTGTGTACCACCTTCTGACGGACCTACTGAGTTTGCTGGAAAATTTAATTGCATGGTCTTGGTAGGATTATCCTCATCAGCTGTTTTTTGAACGATAGTGTTGCCATATTGACGATCACACCATTCAGGAGAGAGAAAATCCCTTTGCCACTCTTTATAAACATATGTGCCGAGGGTGTTATTCTCAAAATCATGTTTAAAAATAACATTCAGGTCGTCCAGGCTATTTTGGCCGAAAGAATTCGAAACCCAGATTGAGAAGAGCATTGTTGCTAAAAATAGTGGCTTTGCGAATTTTACTAATCCAACAAAAAACAGCACTAATCCCCCTTTTAATAATTTCCCCATTTCCATTACTTTAACAATTAAAATTTGACGAATGATTAAAAATATTTGATTAATATACGTTTTTCATTGACGAAAGTTATGTTTTTTCCCGCAAACAATTTTTGTGCCAATTATTCATTTTGGTACATTAATTTTTTATTTTTGTCACTACAAGCTATAATTCAATTCAATAGCTCTACAAAACGTTTGCCCCTAAAAGTAATGCATAGGAAATTTTTTCTTGAAATAGGAAGAAATGATTTCCATAAAAAGATGACTGTTGAATCATCCCAGTGACCCATTCATTTAATAATTTTGATCAAATGATTTCTTTTATTGATAGATGACCCATACAAAAGGGTTTTACTTTTGCTTTACTTGTTATCTTTGAGGCTTAGAAAATATTTTAGCTAAACATCTTAAATTTAGGCCATGTAGGATAACAATTCAGCATTAAGCTTCGTACTTATCTAATATTATGAAAGAAGGATAATACTTTGGTAAGATTTAAAAAGAAATACACTTAATCAAGGATTTATTAATACAAAACCATCAGCTAAACAATATGATTAGAACCGGCATTATTGGCTTGGGAAAGATGGGCCTTTCTCACGCCTCAATTATAAACGCACACCCTGATTTGGACCTCGTTGCAGTTTGCGATACTTCCGCACTGATATTGGAAGCTTTGAAAAAGTATGGTTCTTACAGTATTTACACCGATTATATAAAAATGATCAGTGAAAACAAGTTGGATGCATTATTTGTCGCTACGCCTACAAAATATCATGCGGATATGGTGATTTATGCATTGGAACACAATATTCATGTCTTTTGTGAAAAGCCTTTTAGTCTTACAGTTGAACAGGGCCAGAAAATGGTTGACCTGGCTGTTGAGCGAAACCTTGTGAACCAGGTAGGCTATCACAACCGCTTTATAGGCACCTTCAATTATCTTAGGAAGATAGTTATGAATGGAGCCTTAGGGCAGATTTATCATTTTCTTGGTGAGGCTTATGGTCCTGTTGTTGTCAAAAGGAAGGAAGGAACATGGAGGTCGAATAGTTCAGAAGGAGGTGGATGCCTTCTTGATTATGCATCGCATGTAATTAATCTTGTTGAATTTGTTCTTGGTGATATCAAAGATGTCTCTGGCGTAATGCTCAAAAAAGTATTTTCTATGGGAGTGGAAGATGCCGTATATACCGGATTGCATCTGGAAAGTGGTTTGAGTGGGATGTTGCATGTTAATTGGAGTGATGAGACCTACCGGAAAATGTCTACTCAACTTACTGTATTGGGCACTGAAGGTAAGGTAATTACGGATGCTCAGGAGATGAAAATTTTCCTGAAAAATGAAAATAAGGATTTGGGGCTCGAAAAAGGTTGGAATATGCGCTATATAACCGATCTTACTGACCCTGTCACTTTTAATCTCAGAGGAGAAGAGTATTCAGAACAGGTTGATTATTTTGCCAAACGAGTAAAAACCAATGACTGCAATAATATTAATTCATTTGCCTCAGCGCTTAGTACAGATAAGATAATTGAGTTAATCAAGAATAAAGTCAGCTAAAAAATACACTTAATATGGATCGGATACTATTTGGTGACAATCAATTCTTTGCAGTTAATCATCTCTCGGATGAGAAAGCAAGAGCTCAATCCATTCAATTCAGAAAAAACGAAGCGATAATTAAAGTCCTTGATACTGCTATTGAATTGGGTATCAAAACTTTTATGTGCACTACACATGATAGGATTGCTCATATTTGTGATCATATTAGAGCAAATTCTGAAAAATATAAAGATTTTAAAATTTTTCCATGTATGCCTTATGCCCATAAGTATGCCAATGCAGTAACCGAACTGGGTATTTTGGGCGCCCTAAGGGAATATCTGCCAGGTAATATTTTCAGTACCATGGCGAAAGGTGGCCTGGCCTATGCCAGGAAAGATTACATTGCCATGATGGAATTATTGATAGATGCCGAAATGAAAATGTTCAAAGGTATTGATACCCCTGTTATTTTTATTCAGAATGTATTAACCGACCTGATCCTGGGTTTAGGCATGAAAGATATATTTAAAGCCTACCATGAATACATAATTAAGAAGTTCAATGCAGAGCCTGGTTACATTACTATGAATTTGCCATTATTATTAAACGTTTTAGAAGAGGTCGGGATTAAAAATCCTATTATTTGCAGTTCCATAAATAAAATAGGGTTCAGAATGGCTGGCGGAACAGATATCTATGAAAAAACTATCCGAGAACGAAAATTTAGACCCATAGCTATGCAGGTTTTGGCGGCAGGGGCTTTACCACCTGAGCAGGCATTTGAATATGCCTGCAAACAAAAAAATATCGAATCAATCCTTTTCGGTTCATCTTCAAGAGAGCACATTAAGTCCTCTATTGACATCATTAAAAAGTACAGTCAAAACAGTTCATCTTAACGATTATGGATACAATTAATATATGGGATATAAAAATCAATCCCTTGAGTAAATCTGAAATTGTGAACATAATTGATGAACATATCTCAAGGGATGAAGGCACTTTTCACTTGACAGGTGTTAATCCTGAAACAATAGTGCAGGCGCAAGAACTACACGGTCTAAAAAACGCAATAAACGCATCGAATATGGTTAATATCGACAATATGTTGGTTGTAACTACATTAAGATTGCTAAAGTATAAAGTGCCTGAAAGGGCTGCTTGCCCTGATATTTTTGATCGATTATTGGATTTAGCCAACCGTAAGAATTATAGTGTATTCTTTTTGGGAGCTAAGGAGGAAATTCTTCAACTTATGATTAAGAAGTTGAACGCAAAATATCCCAAGCTTAACATTGTTGGGATACGAAACGGATACTTTAATAGCATTGAAGAATTATCTATAGTTAAGACAATCGGGAATCTAAAACCTGACATGTTGTTTATTGCCCTTCCTACACCCCAAAAGGAACTCTTTATCAATAATTATAAAAACAGTTTGAATGTCCGGTTTGCATTTGGCGTTGGGGGAGCATTTGACTGTATTGCAGAGAAAGTTAAACGCGCACCTGAATGGATGCGAAATATTGGCCTTGAGGGCTTTCACAGAGCAATTCAGGACCCGTTAAATTATGGTAAAAGGTACGTGAAGTTCTATCTTCCATTTTTAAAATTGTTTTTTAAAGAGTTGTTTCGTAAAAAGGTTGTTATACAAAACAGTACCGTTAAAGGTTCTAAATAATTATTTCCAAAATGCCTAAATTCTTAATCAATACTTTTACATTCTGGGAAGAACCACCACGGGCAAGACATCAGGTTACTTTTGCTTTGGCGAAAAAATATCCGGTTACATTTATATCTGCAAATAAGTTTGGAATTCCCAGATTAAAATCTTCAATAATTCATGAAAAGCTTACAGTAATAACACCCTATTTTCCGATAATTAATAAAATCAGATACCGGTTGCCAATCATTAATGAATTATATCAACATTGGTTATTTAAGCAATTAGTGAAAAAGTATAAAAATTATGAAGTTATAAACTTTGATTATACTGCAACAGTGATATATAAGTATTTCACCAATGTGATATATTATTGTAATGACAGTTTTGTTGCCATAAGTAACCATATCAATCCTTCATTTATAGCAAAATATCATAAGAAATGTGAATCAACGGTTGCACAAAAAGCTAAATTTTGTGTTGCCGTTTCAAGTATTCTACAAGAAAAGTTATTAAGATACAATCCTAACTCAATTGAGATTCCTTTGGGAAGTCCGGATATAAATGAATTAAAAATACCCTTGAATTATAAGCCAATTAAGAATAAAGTAATCAATGTTGGTCTTGTCTGCTTTATGAATATTCATATTATTTCTTACAATATATTAAACTTGCTGCTCAAAGATGAAGACATAAGTTTGACCATAATTGGACCAATAGAGGAGAAATTTTTGAGTTATATTGAAAGGAGAGACAAATTGGTCCTTAAAGGTCCACTAATAGGAGAGCAACTATATTATGCGATCAACACCTTTGATGTGACCATTGCGCCTTATAGTGCAAGGTTATCTAGTGATATGAATTCAGGTGTAGGTACAGGAAGTAAGATGTATCAGTATTTTGCGCTGGGTAAACCAGTAGTTATTTCATACATGGCAGGTTTAACCAAATTAAATCTACCGGACAAATTTTTATATGTTGCTAATTCAGAAGATTCTTTTGCTTCTTTAGTTCATAAAGCCTATAAAGAAAACTCTGAAGAACTTATCATACAAAGGGCTAATTATGCAAAAAACAGTACATGGGAAAAAAGAATGGAAAAACTGATAGATTACTATAATACTTATAATTATAATCTACAACACCTTTTTTAAAGTTAAAATTTCTGAATAGAACAAAACATATAATACAAAGATTCATAATAATAATTAT
>JAFGOZ010000257.1 GCA_016926235.1 Bacteroidales bacterium
TAGTATTTATGCGTAAGTATACGTCTAAAAAACAACCAACGGTTCCGGCAACTGCTTTCCCCCACCACACACTCCGTGCCTTTTATTCACACAGTTTATTCCATAATATCTCTCTGTTGCGCTGAATGCCTGTAATGTAGTTGCACCCTAACCCAAACCCTGCCTGCTTGCATTTAGCATCCGGCCTTACTCTTTAAACTGCGGATTAACCCTTTGTGGTACCGGCGTAACGGTACCCTGTTTTGCTGTTGCCTTTCAAATGTAGTTAAATATGACGCTCGTTATCCTTCGAATCTTGAAAGATTTTAACAAAAAAGGCAAAGTCGTTCCTCCGTTCGGCGAAGTCAGGAGATTTCGTCGCTTAACACATTTACAATTGAATTTACTACAACCTGCTACTGCAACTGCTGCTGCCTCTACTATTGCTGCAGTCTTTCAAATCCAATTAAAAATGGTATTTGTTATCCTCCGAATTTGGAAAGATTTGAGCAAGAAATGTACTTACGACTGTGCGGACTATCATCAATGTTTTTACTATTGATTACTCATACCGCAATGCTTCCACCGGATTCCTGGTTGCCGTTTTCCAACTTTGCCAACTCACTGTCAGCAAAACAATCCCCAACGCCAACATGCCCGCCAAAGCAAAAATCCACCAACTTAGTGTGGTTTTGTAAGCAAAGTTTTCGAGCCATTTATTCATTGCGAAATAGGCAATCGGCGTGGCAATGATAAACGCAATGGCTACCCATTTTACAAAGTCTTTGTTGAGCATTATCATTACTTCGGAGATTCTGGCACCATTTACTTTGCGGATACCGATTTCTTTGATTCTTCTTTTCAGGGAATAACTGGCTAAACCGAACATTCCAAATGATGCCAGAAGCATTGCCAGAATAGAAACGAACTGTATCGAACGAGCCTGATTTTCTTCTTTTTTATACATACTGTCAATCCATTCATCGTAAAAGCGGTATTCATAGTTGAAATTTCCGGCAATTTCACTAAAAATGCTTTCAATTTGTTTCATCGTTCCTGAAATATCACCCGGATACAACCTGACATTTAAATGGGAGAGGTCGTTGCTGTTTCTAATCATTAGTGCGCCTACCTCGCTGTGAAGATCTTGAAAGTTAAAATCATCGATAACGCCTATAACCTCAGCTCCAAATAGTTTTTTACCTTCAAAAGAATCCCAACCCAATTGTTGCATCCCTCTTTTGTTGATTAGTGCTGTTTCGGCTTTTTCGTTTTCATGAAAATTGCGCCCTTCATCCAGTTTTATGTTAAACGTTTCAAGGAATTGTGAATTAGAACTTATTTGGTCGAATCGCCCATATTCTTCATTTTCAGAATTGCTGTAAATAGCCCAAGGTGTGCCGTGTGTAGGGCATATGCTTTTTACACCAGGCAGAGAACCTATTTTGTCGAGTAAAGCCGGGAGGTGTTCTACTATTTTATGATGAACCTCAATACGCACTAACTGTTCCGTGTCGAAACCAAGCTTTTTATTTTTGCAAAAATTAATTTGCTGACTGATGGTAATAAATGCGACCACTGCAACAATGCTTGCTGCAAACTGAATAATATTTAACGGCATACGCAGATCGCGTCGTTTATTTAAACCGGTTATTTTACTTTTAAGCATTAAAACCGGTTTGGACTTGAGAGCAACATAGGCAGGGTAGCTTCCGGCAAGAATGGCAACAAATAAAATGGAAAAAGTAATGGCCAACATAATCGGTACGCTGTTTAGCAAATTGTCAAGAATAATTTCTTGCCCTAATAAGCCTTCCATTAACGGTTTTAATAGAAATATCAGAAAAACTGCAACATTTAAAGACACGACCAACTGGATCAGGGCTTCGGAAATAAATCGTTGAAAAATATTTAGTTTTGAGGCGCCCAACACCTGATTTATCCCTACATTTTTAAATTCACTTGTAACTCTTGCAACGGTGAAATTAATGTAATTGAAAAAAGCAAAAATGAAGATACACAGCGTAAGCCACGTTAGTAAATCAATAAGCTTTACATTTGCGTGTTTCAATCCATCGTAATTAATCGGGGCAAAATATGCGTCTTTAAATGGGGACAGCACATAAGCATCGGCATTACGGTAATGATCATTCGGATATAGATTATTAATGACAGGTTTTAGCCGTTCTTCAACATGCCCAAGGGAAATGTTATCCATGAGCTTTACCAGCAGATTGTCATAGTATATTTTTATATCGTTCCATCCACCGGCACTGTATGTAACCTTCAATTTATTACTGCAGAAAACATCTCCAAATAAAGAACGGTTTTTAGGAAGATCCTTAATTACTGCAACTACAACAACATCTTCTTTATGTGAAAGGTTAATGGTCTGTCCAATTGGATTTTCATCTTTAAATATTTTTTCAGCAAACGATTTTATCAAAACAACCTGATTGGGAACAGTGTGAAAATTATCGAGGTTGCCAGCAATTACTTCAGCTCCTATAAAATTGAAAATACTATTATCCGTACAAATCAATTTTGACGGATAACTCTTATCTCTGAAAACAGTCGGTTTGTTTCCAACAAAGTAATTGCATGCTTCTTTTACTTCCGGAATTTGCTCTTTGATTAAAACTGACGCATCTTCAGGAATAAATGCGTTATCACCGTTGGCTAATACCCTGTAAATATTTTCTACTTCCGGTATATCTTTATCGTAACTTCTTTCAGTAGAAATAAATGCGACTAACAAAAGAATAACAGCACTTGCCAAAGCAAAACCACTGATTGAAATAAATGAAATTGTTCTATTTTTTAAAGTAGAACGAATTATTTGTTTAATCGGCTTTAGCATAATCGCAAAATATGTATGTTTTTAGATTCACTAAAAATCAGGTCTCAAAAAGATTTGTACAATCTCAATGCCACTTTTTTAATATGCACATTATCTGAATATTACAGTTACCGCTAACTCTTTGGTGTAAAAATGTTTGACAATTGTTGCTAATTTCTTTACATCTTATTAGCAATTGTAATTTTGCTCATGATCAAAGCTCAAGTCCACTTAATGTAAACTCACCGGGTGTTATGTGACGTTAATTGTTTACCTCTAATATCGAATAAGTCTGACCATTTTCTTCTCTCTTATTTGGATTATTTGAGTCAATTTCATTTTTCCCATCAAAATAGTAATAGTACAAATATTCTCCATTCGGCAAATCCAATGAATATTGCCACTCATTATTATGTTTCAATAAAATATAGTTCCTTGTTTTGCCATTTACAGGCTTTATTAGTAGTAATGAGTATTTTGAATCGGCATGCCCCTTAAATATGAATTTATTTGTCTTTGATAGTAA
>JAFGOZ010000258.1 GCA_016926235.1 Bacteroidales bacterium
ACGTCACAGCTTACTTTTTAAACATGAGAACCGCTCTTTTCAGGTGGTCAGTTTGCTCCGGCGCGAGGTGGTCAATTTGCTCCGGCGCAGGGTGGTCAATTTGGACCGGCGTGAAGTGGTCAATTTCACCGGCTCATGCAATTCTTGTCAAAACCACCACACAATGCGCCAACAGAATCAACCATCAAAGAATATTCATCTTCTGAGAAATCGTGGTTACCAATTAATGTTTTTTCGCTAAATACTTGTTCTATAAGTTGAATAATACTATTCATGATTCTGTCCTTGTACGGTACGTTTTACTATTGGCATTGTCGCTGTCTTTATGGGTTGCCCATTATCTATGTGTTTTAAACATAACCATCCTACAATCTACACCTAAAGGTAGGAATAAAAATAAACGAATATACCCATAATCTGGTGGGATGAAATTGAAGGATACTCATTGTCCACAACCCCACGTAAACTCTCAAGGCTCGGCGTATCTTCATCAACCAAGGCTAATGCTACAGCCGTTATCTTCGACCTGGACGTCTTTGAATGGATAATCTGACTGGTATTTCCTTGCATGAAGCTTATATATTTTGATTCCAAACTTTAACGAAGCGAGGTGAGTGAAGTGCCGTGATAATTTAACATATGTATATACACAATTATTCATTTTAATCTTGGCGGTGTACTTAATGCATGGTTACTTTGCGATTTTAAAAACTAAAGTAAGAGTATGAATAATGAGCTTGACTAAACAATTCCCAGAGATAGAATCATTTTTTATGAAAGGTAAAATTTCTAAATCAGACCTAACAGAGTTGATGCGTGGATTAGGAAAGAAATATCCAGATTTTACAATTCGCAATTCTGCAAAAACTTTAATAAAGCTCGAACTTGAAAAAATTGATTTACAAAAAGTAGCAGATTTTGAAGCTAAAAAGTCAAAGAATAAAATAAATAAGGAATCATCTAAACCCCAAGAATCAACCATTCTACCGCTTCAAATCGGGCGCTTGAGTAAAAAACTTGAATGGAGCACAAAATATTTCCAACGAATTTTGAGAATTAAAAATATCATCAAAAATGAAAATGACTTGCTTTCTCCTGAAGAACTTTCATCAATTATGCCGATGATTAATGACAGACTCCAATGGATTATTAAAAAACAAGAAGTAGAAAGAAATCTTAAAAAGCCATTTGGTAGAAAATCAAATGAACAGGTAAGCAATAGCGGAAATAGCGTTTATGGTGAATTAAAAAAATTTGGTCCTGGGAAGCTAATCTATATTAGATCCAAATAAAATTTCCAATCTGATTTTAGAAAGCTCCACTATTTGTGGACTAAATGATTCTGGGAAAGATAATGTTAAGAATTTTGTGTCAATGAATTGGTAGCTGTATTGTGAACCACAACCGGTCTGGAATCAGTTTTTCATAGCTATTCCCCATAGAATTGTCAACCTCTGCCGACCCTTCTCACAAGCATGCAATATACTGTCAATCAATAAAATGTATATACATTTTTTCTTGTCTCTGATTGAGTTTGTACTAATATTCTCCGTTGTTGCTCTATTTTAAGCGTTTTCAGCGACTTTCGTTGTTCAGTGGTGACAATCACTGGAGCTTAATGAATGGGGCTTAGAGGGATTAAAATGGACTCGGAGAGGTTGCAGGAGAATCTGCTTCCTTCGGATTCAGATGGCTTATGTCCACAAGACAGGATCCGTTGATATTAAAAAGAGGTTACCAATTTTTACTGCCAGGACATTTGCAACACAATGACCGGCTTCGTGGAAAGCGAAATAATCAAGTTTTTCTCTCATGGGTTAAAATCTTTATTTTCCGCAATAACATTATAAATATATATGAATACAGTAAGCATTTTGTATTGCACAATTTACAATTGAATCTTAATAATGCTTTGTATATTTATAAAAATTAAGCCTTTTGTTAGTTGAAGCCTGAATCATATTGGTCAAAGAGTGGCTTCTATTGGTTTTTATAATAATAAAATTATAATTCTAATAATTTTATTACAACAAAATGATAATGTTGCTATTACATATAGTTTAATGTTGAAAATGCAGAATTTTCTTTGGATGACTAATTACGTAAATATTTTGACAAATTGAGTTTAAAAGGTGACGGATATATCTGTAATTGTTTAATAATAAAAGACATGATTGCTATTTTTGAAAAAATAAAATAATATAAATTATGAAATCTTATTTTGTAAATTTGTTTCTTTGTTTTATACTCCTAGTCCTTTCTTTTACTTTCAATTCTTGCCGGAAAGATAAAAATCCTCCCAGCGTAACAACTTCTTCTATTACTGATATTACTCAATCTTCTGTGATTTCAGGAGGGAATATAATAAATGATGGTGGGGATGAAATAATCACACGTGGTGTATGTTGGGCTACAAATCCTGATCCAACAATTAATGATTTTATAACAAATGATGGCAATGGTACTGGCGAATTTTCAAGTTTAGTTACTGGTCTTTCAAATGGGGCTACATATTATCTAAGGGCTTATGCTACAAATAGTTTTGGCACAGGATATGGAAATTCATTAACCTTTACAACAGTTAATCCCTCAACTGAATCCATATTTAAGCCAACAGGTGTAGTACCTGCGACCGAAGCGGAGCTACTAACCATACCAACAATTGAATCTTTAGATGAATCATTAATCCCATCATTTAACGATTCAAAGGGAATTCCTTCGTCATATTTTATTAAAGTTCCTAGTCCTGAAGATCAAGGTAATCAAAATAGTTGTACTGCTTGGACAGTTGGATATGGTCTACTAGGATACCTCTTTAAAGTCTACGAGGGACATAATAATTACGAGGGACTTGAAAGAAATTTCTCTCCACATTACATATGGAATCAATTAAATTTAGGACGGAATATTGGCTGCACAATGGTACAAGCGTTATGGCTTGTAAGTCAACAAGGGTGCTGCAAAACAACATATTTTCAATATCCAGCTGGTTTAAAAGACCAACCTACTGATGCTGCAAAATTGAATGCTGCAAAATATAAAATTACTTCAGCATATAGGTTCCTTTCAGTCAATATTGACAAAATGAAGTTTATCATTTCTAGGGGATATCCTTTGATGATATGTATAAATATAGATAAAGCTTTTCAAGCATACGATGGTAGTGTATTTGAAAAAAAACCAGACGGCAGATCAGTTTGGAATAAGTATTCTGGGCTTATACGTAATCCTTTAGATAAGCACTCTGTGCTAATTTGTGGCTATGATGATCATATAAATGCTTTTAAAGTTCTCAACAGTTGGGGAGGATGGGGAGAGGAGGGTTATTTTTATATAGATTATGATTTTATTAAAGATGCCGTAATTAGTATTCCTGTCATTGGTCCCGAGATTTATTTTGCACTTGTAAAAAGACCAATAGTGACAAAATGCCAAATAACTGACATAAGAAGTAACTCAGCTCAATGTGTCAGCGAAATATTAGAAGATTGGGAATTCCCAGTTACCCAAAAAGGGGTATGTTGGAGTTCGGCTAACACCGATCCAACAATTGAAGATAAATACACTTCGGATGGTGATGATATTGGATCTTTTACAAGTGTTATGAATAATTTGACGGCTAATACTTTATACTTTGTTAAGGCATATGCCATAAATAGCCAAGGAATCTCTTATGGTTTAGTAACAACATTTACTACCCCAAGAAGTCTTGTTGTGCCTACTGTGACGGTTAATTCAATTACCAATTATACACAAACAACAGCAACATGCGGTGGTAATGTAACTAACGCGGGAGGTGGAACTGTTACTGCAAAAGGTGTTTGCTGGAATACTTCCCAAAATCCGACAATCTCAAATTACCATACAACCGATGGAACCGGCTTAGGAAGCTTTTCAAGTAGCCTTACAGGATTAACCCCAGGGATGACCTATTATGTCCGTGCATATGCTACAAATAGTGTTGGTACTGGTTATAGTACCAATCAGGTAAGTTTTATAACCCCTTCCAATAGTACTGGTGACATTTTCAATCCAAACCTAAGTTATGGATCTATAAATGACGTAGATGGTAATTCTTACAGAACCATACAGATAGGAACACAGACCTGGATGGCAGAGAACTTGAAAACTTCAAAATTAAATGATAATACTGCACTTCGATTTACTACATCAAACGCAGAGTGGGGTAGCACTACCACGCCTGCTTATTGCTGGTACAATGATGACGTTTCGTATAAAGCAAACTATGGTGCGTTATATAACTGGTATGCTGTAAATACTGGAAGACTATGTCCAAACGGCTGGCATGTACCTTCAGATTCTGAATGGACTACTCTGGAAAATTATCTAATTACAAACGGATATAATTATGATGGGACCTCAAGTGGAAATAAAATAGCAAAGGCATTAGCTTCACAAGCAGAATGGTTTTCTTCAACTGCAGTAGGAACGCCGGGGAATACAGACTACCAAAATAAACGAAATGCTTCAGGATGGTCAGGTCTCCCCGGTGGCATACGTGATGGAGGCAGTGCAAGTAGAGATATAGGTCGATTTGGAAGATGGAAGAGTTCCACTGTATACAATACAAGTTACTATTGGATACGCCAGATTAGTAATGATGCTACGTATCTCCATAGAACCTACGGCAATAGGGCGACAGGTGATTATGTACGTTGCATAAGAGACTAACGTGAACCCTAACCGCGCAGAGCGAAAGGCGCACACAATTTATCTTTGTGCTTAAAATTATAACTTGTGTTATCATTCATAGAGGGCTTTGTAATTCCTATGTTAAAATATTTGCTCAACTAATATAATTTCCCGAAATTTGATACTGGCGACATCTCCTATCTTGTTAAGCCGTACTTTTAATTAAGTAGGTTTGAATGCAGCGAGACATTTATTCCACAAATAAATCAGGAGATGTCGCTTTTTAATATTATTACCAGCCATCGGATCGGAGGCTTTTTTATTACAGCAACAACGGTAGCCTAAGGTTTATCATTATCCAGCTTCATCATGCAATATACTGTCAATCAATATAATGTATATACATTATCTCTCACCTCAGAATGAGTCTACTCTAATATTCTTGGTTGTTACTCTGTTTTACGCGTTCTCGGCGACGTACATTACCCCGTAGTGTAATTGCTGGGTCTTAACTAGCAGGGCTTAGAAAGCTTCAAACTAGTTCGGAGAGGCATCAGGAGTTTTTACCGCTTTCGTATCCCAGGGGCTTTTTTATGCTCCCATCAACACTGCTTCACCTGAACTAATTCTCAGGTACTATAAGTAGTTAAAATAAATTTGACTTCAGCTCCATTATATTGTATCTTTATTGTGGTTTAGCTTCATTTCTAAACACATTGACTTTGAAAAAGTATTCGCAGTTTTCAGAAAGCCTGTCTGCACTTATGACTTTTATTCTGCTGCTGCAACTTACCGGCTGTTACAGTAACAGGGTCATATCATCATCTGACCTTGTCCTTCCTTATTATGAGAAGTATTCGTATGTTATCCGTACCCCGGATTCAAAATATTTGCTTAATAATGCATCAATATCGTCTGATACGCTCTATGGCAGGATTATTAAGATAGAGTCCGGCATTGCAGGGAATAAAGTCCGTTTATATCTATCAGCTGATTCACTGCTAAAAGTCAATACTTTTAGTCTTGTTGCAATACCGCTTAACAATATTGCTAAGACAGTGGATGTGAAATTTTCAACACTTAAGACTATTGTATATGGTGCCATAATTGTCCCTGTTGCTATCGGACTCGTAGCAATATTATACGTTTTATTTTTTGATACTTCTTTGGCTTAATCCTGGTGGTCAGGATTTGGGACAGGAATACTTAATGATTTGTAAGACTATGATTTGCCTGGCTCAAACACAAAGCCGGATTGCTATTTGTTCATGGACTATAATCAATCAGAAAACTTTTACCTAAATACGATCAGTCAAATAACTAAGCAGTCCTCTTAGCCAATTCCTCATGTTTTGCTTCACGTGTCGTGTGTCATTATATCTGTTCATCCGTCTTACATCCCTGAAAACCATATCTTTTCAGGTAATATATTTGTTGTAAAACAAAAACTGAGATCACTGCTGTCCGGTTAAGACCTCAGACTAACAGAAAGTCTTTGGAAGCATCGGAATACGGGTCAGTGTCGCCCCTTCGGGAACCAAAATCATAAGAGTGCCAACCGGGGGATAACTGAAACCAAACGAAATCAACTAATAAAACGGACAATAGATTATTTGGAAAAATGATAACAAATCCTGACACAATCAAGCATCTGGGAGAACGGAACAGGGATACAAATTTCCGTTTCAGATCCTATCTTAAAAGCAAAGACGGGGATCGCCTGGACAGAACAGTAAAAGAATTATACCAGTTTTATTCCGCGAAGATCGACTGTACCTTATGTGGCAACTGTTGTTCTCTTTTGAAACCAGTTATCCAGGATACTGACATAAA
>JAFGOZ010000259.1 GCA_016926235.1 Bacteroidales bacterium
TACGAAAATTATGTTTTTCGATGCCCTTGAAAATCGAAGATTTTCAAGGGTTTTATTAACAATTTAAACTTGTCAAAGTAGAATTAACCGTATATTTTAAAAGTAACAAATCTGTAAATTATAAGGGATTTTCAATTCTAAAAACCCTGATTCCTTCGTTGGGTATGATATCATCTATTACTTTTCTTTCACAATATATTGGTTTAGAGATGAACTACAAAAGACTGATCTGGATTTTTGGTGCTCTTTTTATAATTATATACGGAAATTTTTATCCTATAATAAAGTATAATTCATTTCTTGGAATCAACAGTAAATGGACCAGGCAAAGTGCTGAAGTATGGAAAAAGACGCACATTTTTGCAGGAAGACTCTGGTTTACCAGCGGGATATTAATCTTTATCTATTCGATGATATTCAATGTATCACATTCAGAATTTGCCTTTTCCATAATAATATGTATTTTGATATTTACACCGCGTCTCTACTCTTTCTATATTAGTAGAATGGGTAAATTTGACAACAATCTTTATCAACAATAAACAAAAAAACCGGGGCAAAATGCCCCGGCAAACCATCAGCCATGAAAATTGGTGTTACTGCTGTAATTTAAACGTAACGGGTAACACCATTGTTGTTTTAACAGCTTTCCCTCCTTGCTTTCCGGGATTCCACTTACCACTCATAAGTTTAATGACTCGAATCGCTTCGTTATCAAGATCTTTAGAAAGTCCTTGTATTACTTTAATATCCTTAATATTACCAACCTCATCAACGATAAACTGAACAATAACTTTCCCCTGAATACCCAGCATTTTAGCAGATTCAGGGTAGATAATATTATTTGCAATAAATTCCATCATAGCCATTTCGCCTCCCTGGAACTTAGGTTGTTCTTCTACAATTATAAATATATCTTCTTCCACAGCCTCTTCGCTATCCACAATCTCCAGGTTATTGGAAAAACCCTCATTTGCATATCCTGATTTATCGCAAGATAATTTAACCGATGGAGCATTAGCAATCCGTTTGGTTTTAGCACCATAAGCCCCGGATGCGCCTCCCACAGCATAATTGCTTACACCTTCAGGTAAAGGTAACGGTTGTTTAACAGTGGTTGATGTGCCATTTGCATTTCTCACTTCAGAGTCAATTGCAATGAAAGAAGTATAATTTGTAAGAAGGTTATACTTTAATCCCAGTTGGGTAATCTGGTTTATATGATCCTTATCATCATAAGACACTTTGGTATAATCATCCAGTAAACGGATCTTTTCCCTCGCCCATAAATATTTGAGCGCAATGTTTTTATCTGATGCTTTTACCGATGCTACATCTAAGGAGTATGTGTAATCTTTATCCCCGGCACGGCCTTTTAATGTTATTTTACCGCCTTTCGTACCTTTCCATTTTCCGTAAATAATCACCGGCCTTTCAGCTAGTATGTCAGGAACAGATAGTGGTTCAACATCATACACTGTAAAACCGGGATAAGCTACTTCAATATTGGTAAGTACAGGCTTTTGGATGTATTCCCTGAATTTATCAGCTTTTTTGTCCGCATCATTAGGATCGGTAATAATCAAAGGTTCTCCGTATCCAACATGGGCCATCCCTTCAATAATATAACGGTTGACTGAAGAACCAATGCCAAAAGCAAAGAAATTAGCTTTGCCAAGATTGTTCCTTATCAGATCGAAAGCTTCTTTTTCTACAGTAACATATCCATCCGTAGCAATTACAAAGCTTCTCGAATAGTTTTCCGTACCTTGTAATGCAAGCGCTTTTTGCAATGCAGGCAGTAATTCCGTTCCCCCCCCGCCATTCTCATTGTCAATAAAACGTATTGCTTTTTGAATATTTGATTCGTTTGCATCCAATGATCTTTCAGCAAGCACCTTTGAACCTCCGGCAAACAGCATTACATTAAATTTATCAGTAGGTTTTAAATTACTCAGAAGATTTTTCATCAATTTTTTAGAAATATCCAAAGGAAACCCATACATGGAGCCTGATACATCTACTATAAATACATATTCACGAGGAGGTATCTGGCTTTCCACAACCTTTTTAGGAGGCTGCATCATAGCCAGAAAGAAGTTTTCATCTTTTCCCTGGTATAAAAGCAGGCCTGATTCAATTTGATTTCCGGATAATCTATATTGAACGATGAAATCCTTATTTCCTTCATTCTTATTCTTTGGACTGATAGCAGCAGTCGAAGGCCCGTCAAAATTAATGTTTGCGTCATGAGAAATACATTTTACATCACTAACAGGCAATCCCGCATTGATGTTAACGGAAATATCAAAAGTATACATAGGTTTTGTGCCTTCTGTGGTATACGGATTCGACACCCATTTTTCACTTTCAGGAGCCGAAGCCTCAGGCTGGTTTGAATACCGTGGGCCAACAACCGTTGGATATGCAAACTCATACACTCCATCTTCAGGTATCAGTAGTTCCGTGTAAAACATTTCTACCTTTATTTCATCACCGGGCATAATATTGGCCACATTCATCTGAAATACATTGGGCCTTTGTTGTTCAAGCAGCGAAGCACTTTTACCTTCCTGTTTAGCCTGCTCATATTCCTGGCGGGCTTTTTCCTTTTCTCTTATCTCAGCTACAATGGTACGGTCACCAATCGTCATCTTCATGCTGTATACAGCCGCACGCGTCGACGCCGGAAATACATATATAGCCTCGATTGCATTCTTCCCTTCATTCTTATATACCTGGATTACCCTTACATCTGCAATTACACCTGCAATATTTACTTCTGCCGATGTGGCTTTTAAAGGTAATTTGTCTGTTGCAGGATCATCACTGTCAATAAAGAAGTAGGGTGATAACGTTTTATCATCATCTGTTTCTTGTTGTGCATTTATGTTTATATTAAACATTACACTTAGCAATACACTTATAACAAGAGTACTGCAATACCTCATTTTATAACCAATTGTTTTCATTACTTTATCTTTTATGGATTTTACATTTTATTTATTTATCGTCTTAAATCGAATACAAATGGCATGGACATTAAAACTTTAACCGGTCTGCCATATTGTTTTCCAGGAGTCCAGTCCGGAGACTTTTCCAGTACCTCAATTACAGCCTCTGAAAATATAGGATGGGTAGATTTTAGGATTTCAATGTTTGTTAATTTCCCATTCTTATCAATCACAAATTTCGCAGTCACCTTACCCTTCATATTTAAATCTTCTGCTGTTGCAGGAAAATCGATGTGTTCTGCAATATATTTAGAGAAGTCTCCCTTACTAAATACTGGTTTTTCTGAGGGATTAACAATTGGATCGCCCTCAACATTTTCCTCATCAGTATTTTTTATTTTAAACTTCTCTGCCCAGGAGAGTGCACTATCCGGTGTAATAAATCCAACATCAATAGGTTCAGGATCACCTGGTTTTGCAATTTTAAGATCATCCAAAAAATGGGGGATTTTTTTTACTTCTACCGTTTCTTTTGGTTTAGTAACCGGAACTTCAATAATGTCCTCCCCATTACCTATAGATGCATAAAGATCCATGGCCCCGGCATTCCCCGGCGATGACCACTCAAAGGCGGCCAAAACCAAAGCTATGGAAGCTATTAATCCGATCTGAAAGAAAAAAAACCTTTTCTTCTCCAGATCTGCTTTTTTTGACTTTTTAAGTTTCATATCTTTAAGTTTTAAAGTTTAACAATCCAAGCACGCTTCATGAGGTAGATGCAGTACTCTTAAAAATTCCATAAAAGTTTTTCATCCAAATAAAAAATAATTTTCAAAGGCTGGATGGAACCCACATGTCTCAAATTCTGAACATTGATTGAACTGTTTGAGATTTTTCTCATCCGCCTTTGTGTTAAACATATTTTTACATGTGGGTTTCACATTTTTAACAATTGGTTATTTTATGCTTCTATACCATGTAATCCAATTTTTAAACCAAATACAGACTTGAAATGCGTGTTTTTTAACACATGATATGCCACAATATTCAAGCGATTTATTAGTTTTGTAATGATGCTCCTTAAATAATTTAATACTTGTTTTTACTACCAAAAAAGAATAAAAGTGATTCTCATCTGTTGCAATCTGAAGCGACAGATTTATCTGTTGTTGAAAGGTATAAGCGAACAGGAGATAAGGCTTTGGTGGGGATACTTTTTCAGCGGTATACGTATCTTGTATATTCTGTATGCTATAAATACCTTAATAACCAGGAAGATTCAAAAGATGCAGTAATGCAGATATTTGAAGAATTACTGGAAAAATTAAAGGTCCATGATATTCAGAATTTTAAAAGCTGGCTGCACAGTGTTGCAAAAAATCACTGCCTGATGAAACTTAGGAGCAGCAAGAAAGAGGTACGGCTCTTTGATGATTTTTCTGAAAAAAAGGCAGAATTAATTATGGAATCGGAAGAAGATCTGCATCTACATGATAGAAACGAGTTTGTAGACCGGCATGATCAATTGCATGCAGCTATAAAGAAACTAAATGAAGAACAAGGACGATGTATATTATTAATGTATATAGAAAACAAATCGTACAAAGAAATCTCTGAAATTACAGGATATGACTTAAAAAAAGTAAAAAGCCATATTCAGAATGGAAAAAGAAATTTAAAATTGATATTAAGCTCATACGATGAGTCCTGAAAATAAACATATAAAACAATTGTGGACACCTGATGGCTGCATTTCACAGGAAGGTTTAAAAGCCTATATTGATGGGTATTTAAGCAAAGATGAAATACAAATCTTTGAGGACCATGCAAAGAATTGCGAACTATGCTCAGATGCAATTGATGGAGCAAAACTCATGGGTAGTGGGGACGAATTTCTTTCAAATGTATCATCACTTCAGGAAAAAATTACGTCAAGAGTATCTAAATCCAGGTCAAAAAAAATTCTGCCTGTTTTATCATTGGCTGCTACCATTATTCTCTTATTAGGAATATTCTTTATATACCAAAAAAGGAATGAAACAACCCTTGTAGCAGTAAATTCAGATAAACAAAAAGAAGAAATAATAACAGAAGAAATAGCAAAAAAAGAAAATCAACAAGAATTTAGAACTGAAACCATTGATAACATAACATCAAATAAAAGCATTATATTGGAAACAACAGAAGAGGAAAAGATACAGCCTCCTGCAATAATGAAGGTCCAAGAAAAAGAAAAACCAGTGGAGGCAGAGCTTGAAGAATTTGAAATTATTGATATGGTAGCTGATGAGGATATAGTCACTCTTCCCCTCGAAGCAATAGGAAATAACGAAATGATTGAAGAAATTATAATTCAAAAAGATGATGTAGCTGAAGCCCCCCCTGCTAACAACTTAGCTTTAACAGATGTAGATAAAGGAGCATCCAAAAAAGCTTATGGTGGAGTTGAAGGAGCCATTTATGAACTGAAGGACGAAGAGGTATCTGATGTGGACAGATCGGCAAAAGCAAAATCAAGCGGATTTAGGAGTAGAAAGGATGCCAATAATTATGTGGAAGAAGCACCACCTTCCGGTAATGCAAAAATGGAAGTCGTAGAAGATGAGAAATCAATAGATCTGCTAATGGAAACAGATAAAGAAGCAAGCTTTCAAGGAGGAAATATGCAGAAATTTAAAGACTGGATTTATTCACAGCTGAATTACAATTTACCGGTAGACGAAAATGCTTCTTCAAAACACTTGGTCATTAAATTTCTAATTGACACTTCTGGTAATGTAAAAAACATTGCGATAGTAAATTCCCTGAATAAAGAATTCGATAAAAAAGTAACTGAGATAATTAAGTCTTCGCCCAAATGGGAACCTGCTGTAAAAAACGGGAAAGTGACAAATTGTGAAATGACAGCTGCCGTTTTTGAAATACAGTAAAACGAGATAAGTTACAATTGATCCGTTTCAGCGTATTCAATATATTCGAATGGCATCTTTATCATCGATTCATAATATTTTCCAGATTCAAGGATGTCATAATCTCCTTCCTCATAATACCATTTTACCTGTATCTCACCATTTTCATGATTCTTATCAAGTATCCTTAACATTTCAAAAACCTGCTTTGACGAACTGGTATTAAGGTATTCCAGTTTCACTTCAATAAGGGTATTTGTTGAATGAAACTCCTTAAGCCATTCAAAAACCGGGTTGAAAAAACTAATAGGATCTTCGGGTAACACTTTGCCTTCAACAAATAACTTGCCATTTGCTTTAAAATCAATTAGGGGCGTAACCTTAGTTGCTTGTATTAATAAATCTTTCATATGATTATAAGATAATTCCCTTATAATTATTTTATACAAATGTAATGCATTTTTAATATTAGCCAAGAAAAATGATTTTTATCTATCGTTTTTAGTAATGATTTTAGATACATTATTTGGTAATAAGACTTGCTTTGTTTTGTCTGCGAAATAATTATTTTTGCATGAATATCGTAACTAATACTCTGTACGTGAAAGGTAATAATAAACTATTTGAAGAGTTCCCTCCCATTTCTACAGAAGCATGGGAAGCGCTGATAATGAACGATCTGAAAGGTGAAGACTATGATCGTAAGTTAATCTGGCATACACCGGAAGGAATTAATGTTAGACCCTACTACAGGGAAGAAAACCTCCCTAAAACCGATCTGTCTTCACTTAAGCAACCCGATTATCCCTTCACTAGGGAAAAGGCTTTTGAGCAAAATGACTGGGAGATCCGTGAAGACATTTATGTAAAAACTCCTTCAGAAGCAAATAAAGAGGCTATTTACGCCCTGATGAAAGGTGCTACCTCCATATATTTTGATATTACCAGAATTGAACAGGAAATAAAAAAGGACAATCAGTTATTTACTTCTCTGCTGAATGATATTTATTTTGACAGCATTAGTCTGAATTTTAAGGTCAAATACCAGGCATCACATATAATTAAACTTCTTGATAAGGAAATTAAATATAAAAAACTCGATCCCTTACGTATTGATGGTTCGTTAAACTTAGATATTTTCCATGAACTAAATACCACTGGCAACTTCTATGACTCCCTCAATAAGGATATAGATCAAGTAAAAGAATTAATAATCAGCGGGAAAAAGAATATACCCGGGCTACGTATTATTGGCCTAAATGGCGGACTTTACAAAGATTGCGGAGCAAATATTGTACAAGAAATTGCCTATACTCTCGCTGCTGCAAATGAGTTCCTGATCCTGTTAACGGACAGGGGGCTCGATGTTCAGGATATTTTACCCAGAATCCAGTTTAACTTAGGTGTAAGTACTAATTATTTTTTTGAAATAGCAAAATTCAGGGCGTTTCGGTACTTATGGTCAAAAATTCAGAAAGCCTATCTGAAATCCGACAAAAATATCAGTAATGCTTATATCCATGCAACTACTTCAGACATAAACAAAACTATATACGATCCGTATGTAAATATTTTGCGTACAACTGCAGAAGCTATGGCTGCCACTTTAGGAGGAGTTGATTCTCTTTCCATCCGACCCTTCAACTCAAATTACCAGGATTCCACAAGATTCTCTGAACGCATTGCACGAAATATTCAGATTATATTAAAAAGAGAAGCCTATTTTGGTAAAGTAAACGACCCGGGAAGGGGATCATATTATATTGAAAATCTAACTGAATCTATCATCCGGGAAGCATGGAGGATTTTTCAGACAATCGACCAAAAAGGAGGTTATATAAGTACATTCATGGAAGGATATATCCAGAAAGAAATAGATGCAAACCGTATTTGTGAGAAAACCTGGTTAAATCAGGGAAGAAGTACACTTTTAGGAACAAACAAATATCCAAAACCAGAAGAAAAAGCTAGCATATCTTCGATTAAACCGGCCTCAAAGCCTCTAAAACAGGAAAAAAAGAAACTAAGGCTCGGTAAGCCTCTTCAGACTGAAAGACTATCTGAAGAATTTGAAATAATGCGGATGCGTACGGAAAAAGCCGATAAAATACCAGTCGTTTCCCTTTTTAACTATGGGGATAATGCCAAAAGTAAAGCACGGGCTATTTTCTCAACAAATTTTATGGGCTGCGCCGGATTTAAAATAATTGATAATCCTCAGTTCAAAGCAATTGATGAAGGAATAAAGACTGTGTCTAAAATAAAACCTGATATCATTGTGCTATGCAGTTCAGACGAAGAGTATAGAAACTTCGCCCCAATCGTTGCGGATTCTTTCAAAGGTAAAACCCTGATAGTAATTGCAGGATATCCAAAAGAGGCCATACCTGAATTGGAAAAGAAAGGTATCAGACATTTTATTCATATAAAATCCAATATCCTCGAAACCTTAATGGCTATTCAGGATGAGCTGGGAATTAAATAAACAGTAGTTATGAAGCCTGATTTTACTAAAATACATCTTGAAGAACTCGATAATTTCAAGCCAGACAAGGCAGAAGGGGATATCAAAACTCCACCTGACTGGTTAACAGCAGAGAACATTCCCATTAAACCCGTATATTTAAAAGGTGACCTGGAAGGACTGGAACATTTGCACTATGCAGCAGGAATTCCACCTTATTTGCGAGGCCCATACTCAACTATGTTTGTTATCCGGCCCTGGACAATCAGACAATATGCAGGATTCTCGACCGCCGAGGAATCGAATGCATTTTACAAGAGAAATCTGGCTGCAGGGCAAAAAGGATTGTCTGTGGCATTTGATCTTGCAACACACAGGGGATATGATTCTGATCATGAACGTGTGGATGGCGATGTTGGTAAAGCCGGAGTAGCAGTAGATTCAATTCTGGATATGCAAGTTCTTTTTGATCAAATACCATTAAATAGGATGTCTGTATCTATGACTATGAATGGTGCAGTATTACCCATTATGGCTTTTTATATAGTTACAGGATTGGAGCAAGGAGCAAAACTTGAAGAACTTAGCGGAACAATACAAAATGATATTTTAAAGGAATTTATGGTTCGCAACACTTATATTTATCCTCCTGAAACTTCCATGCGGATAATAGCTGATATTTTTAAGTTCACATCACAGCATATGCCCAAATTTAACTCCATAAGCGTTTCCGGATATCATATGCAGGAAGCCGGAGCAACTGCAGATATAGAGCTCGCTTATACACTTGCCGATGGTTTAGAATATTTACGCACAGGAATTAATGCAGGACTGGATATTGACTCTTTTGCCCCGCGCATATCTTTCTTCTGGGCTGTAGGAATGAACCATTTTATGGAAATAGCCAAAATGCGAGCAGCACGAATGCTCTGGGCAAAAATTGTAAAACAGTTTAATCCTAAAAATCCCAAATCGCTTGCTCTTCGAACCCATAGTCAAACCTCCGGGTGGAGTCTTACGGAACAAGATCCCTATAATAATATAGCACGTACCTGCATTGAAGCTATGGCGGCTGCATTAGGCCATACCCAATCGCTCCATACCAATGCACTGGATGAAGCCATTGCTCTGCCAACTGATTTCTCGGCCCGTATCGCCCGGAATACGCAAATATTCCTTCAGGAAGAAACAAATATTTGCAAATCTCTCGATCCCTGGGCAGGATCGTACTACGTGGAACGACTGACGCATGAAATAGCTCATAAAGCCTGGACGCTTATCCAGGAAATTGAAGAACTGGGAGGCATGGCCAGAGCTATCGAGACCGGCATCCCTAAAATGCGAATTGAAGAAGCAGCGGCCAAAAAACAAGCGCGTATTGATTCAGGTAAAGACATTATAGTAGGTGTAAACAAATATCAGCTCGAAAAAGAAGATCCAATTGATATTCTGGAAGTAGACAACACCATGGTAAGAGAAGCTCAGCTTAAGCGACTAAAGAAACTAAAGGCTGAAAGAGATGAAAATAAGGTTTTAGCATGCCTTGATGCCATTACCACAGCCGTTGAAACTAACACAGGCAACCTGCTTGAGCTATCCATTGAAGCGGCAAAAAACAGGGCAACACTCGGAGAAATATCCTATGCCATAGAAAAAGTAGCCGGCAGATATAAAGCTCAAACCCATGCGATATCGGGTGTCTATTCCTCCGAGTCTATACACAACAAACATTTTAAAGAAGCCCGTCAACTGGCTGAAGAATTTGCAAAACTGGCAGGAAGACAACCCCGTATTTTAGTTGCCAAGATGGGACAAGACGGACACGACAGAGGAGCCAAGGTAGTAGCGACAGGATATGCAGATATAGGTTTCGATGTAGACATCGGGCCCTTATTCCAGACACCTGTTGAAACAGCAAAGCAAGCCATTGAAAATGACGTGCATGTACTGGGAATATCCAGTCTGGCTGGGGGACATAAAACATTAATACCTAAAGTAATTGATGAACTCAAGAAACATAACCGGGAAGACATAATGATAATTGCCGGAGGTGTTATTCCTCCCCAGGATTATGATTTTTTATATAAAAAAGGGGTAGTAGGAATCTTTGGTCCAGGAACTTCAATATCTATAGCTGCCAAAAAAATCCTTGAAATACTTTTAAAAACACTGGAATAATATTGAGAAAAACGTATATTTGATAACTAAAATATAATAATGGAAGAAAATAAAAAATCTAATGCCGGCCAGGCGTTTGGAATCGTGGCTTTAATAACAGGTATTTTAAGTATAATAATTGCATTAATTCCCTGTATTAGATGGATCGCTATAATAACCGGATTAGTAGCTTTGACTTTTGGTATTATAGGTGTTTTACAGGCAAAAAAAGATAATGGACCCAAAGGAATGAATATTGGAGGTATAGCTACCGCCAGTTTTGCTATTCTTATAGTGATTGCCTGGTATATTTTCATTTTTTCCGCTTCAGGTGGTGCATTTGGCCAATTTAAGAAAGGATTTAAGGAAGCTTTTGAAGAATCAATGAAAGAAAATAGCGATGAAGAATTTTCATGGGATGATTTTGGTGATGAACTGGAAAATGCCCTGGAAGATCTGGAAGACGAACTGGAAGACCTGGAAGATGAAATGAATGAATATGATATGGATGATTCTCTTAGCGAAGAAGACTTTGATAAACTTATGAATGATTATGAAAAGATGATCAACGAGTATGAAGAACTGGTTAAAAAAGCTGAGGATGGTGATCTTTCCGTAGTAGGCTCCTATACAAAGTTGGCTGCAAAAACTATGAGTTTAGCCACAAAACTATCTGCAGCATCTTTGAATATGACAGCTGAACAACTTGACAGGTTTGAAGAGTTACAGAAGAAATATGATCAAGTTTATAATACAAACGATACTAATTAATTTACTATAAATAAAAAACCCTACAAAATAGTAAATTATACTTTTGCCGGAATCATATTTCTTATTATGATATATTCCGGCATTTTCTCAGCTGAAAAAAACAACCACCCTATCCCATCATTTCATAATCGTTTAACAGGAGAAAAAACAATAAGTACAGGACTATCACGAAGTTTTTCTGAAATTGTAAGAGGAAATTTCTCAAAAGCAAAAGAATACAATCCGTATTGTTTTAAGATTTTTGCATTTTTTGTTATTCAATTTTTCCTGCGCATATTCGTAATACTATTATTGAATCGTAATAATTTAAAATTTAATACAATCCGAAATATCGATATTTTCCTATCCATATTGCTTTTTATTATATGTTTTAGAGATTTTATAATGTATTACAAATAGCAAATAACATATGAAATAAAAATCTTGCTAATACCGATTTAACCATCTATATCTTCTTGCACTATCACCTAGTTTCACGGCCATCATTATTTCATGACTGCCATAATTATACTTGCGTATTGAAGTAAATGAATAATCATAGGCATAGCCGAAGTAGAACTGATTAAATTTTGTTCCTACCAGAAATATCAGGGTCTTATCAGTCCTGACTGTAAGCCCTGTCCATAAAAGTTCCCTGTAATAGAGATTCACATTTACATCAGCCTGGAACTGAAACAATTCATTTAATTTAATCAATACAGAAGGCTCCATATACATATCCGCATTTATATCATGATTAAGCCCCGCCATTAAATGATAATTCCGAATGATTTTAAGCTCATGCAACTCAGAGTTGCCTATTTTAAGTGGAGCCTGAAACAATTGTTTAACAGACATTCCTACAAAAAAATCACGAGTTGTATAATACATACCAATGTCGGCATCAGGAACATATGCAACTAAATTTGGCATGTGTATTTCATCATAATCATCATCAAAATCCAGTTTATTTTTATCTATCCTGTATTGAAACATGATACCTGATACCCCAAATGAAAGTTGAGAATTTTGAAAAGGAATATGATATGCATATGTGAATTGCATGCCGGTGTGACTTACATATCCATTCCTGTCATTAAACATTCCAAAACCTAATCCAACCCTTCCATCTCTGGCGGGTTTATATACATTTTTACTTTTTATAGGGACTTTTTTAATTACATAGCTTCTTTTAAGTAACCTTGTGGTAGCAGATAATGAATATGTTTTTGGTGTAAGTTCATATTGTCCATCATACATACCAAGCCATTGTTCACGAGATGTAAGATTAATTGCCGTATACCCGTCATATCCGGCAACTGCAGGATTTAACAGGAAGCCATTGAGCATATACTGGCTATATATAGGCAATTGCTGTGAAAATCCTTTCATTGAGATCATTATTAGTAATATGTAGACTACTCGCTTCATTCTATATTATACTATTAATACCGAACAATTGTTACTACCCCTCTAATAGGTTTCGATCCTCTTTCATCATTCAGGTTAATTATATAATGATAGGACCCCATCGGTAAATCTCTGCCATTGTTTAAATGTGTTCCATCCCACTCATATTCATATCCTTTTGTTGACTTATACACCAGTTGTCCCCTTCTGTCAAAGATTTCAACTGTTGCATTTGGATAAATACTATGAAGTACATCGGCACCCGATCCCTGCCTGCTATAATCTCCCGCATAAATTCTCCATGTATTATTAATATCATCACCATTGTTTGGTGAAAATGCATTGGGAATATAAAGACAAAAAGATTGTTCTGCCACAAGTACCACAGTCTCTGTAAATTCACAGTTATTGGCATCAATCACTGTTAGAATATATTCTCCCTCATCAATATCTCTTAGTTCAGGATCATTTGTATAAGTAATATTCTTATCTGCATTTAACCATTCGTAGGAGTATGGTTTAACACCGCCTGATATATCTTCAATAATAATGAAGCCATCTTCAGCATCCGGACAATACGGCATTTTTACTGAATCAATTTCTACTACAATTGGTTCCGGCTGAATAATTGTTACACTGGTATCTATTGCACACATATTATCATCCCAGACAGTCACACTATAATCTCCTACGTATAGGTCAATAGCTGTTTGTGTATTTTGGTTAACATCATTATCACCCAGCCATTGATAATGATAATCCCCTGTTCCACCCTGGGTATAAATAGTAACGTATCCATCATTAATACTGTAACATCGGACATTACTAACATCTAATCCCGTAATAATCATATACTCAGGCTCTTCAACTATTATACTATCAGAACCATCGCACCCATTTGCATCTATAACATATACATGATAATAGCCGGCAGAAAGATTATCAAGCAGGTTGTTATTACCAAATACATCATTTGTATCAACTGAAGTCCATGTAATATTAAATGGTTGTTTACCTCCTTCAACAACCACTCTTAATTCGGCATCAGACGAATCCTTACACGAAATTGCCGAACCATGATAATCGGAAGCAATTTCAATTTTCAAATTCAGCTGATCTGATCCCGGAATTGTTACAGAATCATTAACGGTACAAGCGTTTTGATCTGTTATAGTAAATCTGTAAGTTCCAATAAGCAGGTTATGTGCAATAAAACCGGTTGTAATATAATCACCTTGTGAATTAGACCAATCCACAGTATATTCAGGTACTCCCCCTTCAATATTATATACTTCAGCACTTCCGTCCTCATATGAGAAACAGCTTACTTCTGTTGAGTCAACTAAATATGTTATCTGATTTGGTTGAGTAAGGACTATAGTATCATCTTCTGAACAACTATTATCATCAGTAACAGTAAGTATATATTGATCTAATACCAGATTCGAAATAACCGTATCATCTGATATAAACTCAGGATCTCCTAATTGTTCCCAATCATATGAATACGGTTCTACACCACCGGTAACAGTGGAAGAGATTTGCCCATCATCACCATTGTAGCAGCTTATATTATACCCATTATAAAGCTCAGCTATTGTATTAATTTCAAGAGCTTCAGGTTGATTCAATATAAATTCAAAATCTTCAGAACAATCCAAACCATACTTCACAAAAACCTGATATTCACCGACATGTAAATTGGACTGGTTTTGAAGTGTTGAATCTGTAATAGCTCCCGGAGGTCCATACCATGCAAATTCATACCCATCATAGCCACCTGTAACACTAGTTAATTGGATCCCTCCATTGTTTCCTCCGTAACATGAAATACTGTATCCATTATGTTCAGTAATAGTATATGTTATACCAGCCGGTGTTGGTTCAACCAGTTCAAATGTATCGTACGCAAAACATTCCCTGTTCAGACTTAAATTTGAATCTGGTTCAGAAACAAACATCACATCTTTTATTGTTACAGTATAAATGCCCGCATACAAGTTATCAATATCAAACAGGGTATCGCCAGTAGACCATGCCGGATAATAATTCTCATGGCCTCCGTAAACATCTAATTCTATACTGCCATTGTTATATCCGTAACAACTTATATTGAATGTATCATACTGACTTATAATTGGATCAATAAATATTTTTGATGGTTGGGTTAGGGTATCATATGCCCAAGCCTCACAACCTCTGGAATCAATTGCCTGCACAGTGTAAGACCCGGCACTAACATTATATAGTGTCCATAAAGTAGAATCCAAGACTATATTATCTAAACTGTCCCTCCAAATTACGTGATAATCAGGATCTGGAAATCCCCCTGTAATTCTTGTGTATATAACACCATCATTATATCCATAGCAGGTAACTTCATTCTCTCCATCAATTGTATTATTAAGTACTGCAATTTGTATTGATGGAGGATTATACATTCTGTAAATACCATTATACACACAATTATTAGTATCATATAAGGAAATATTGTAGGTGCCTCCCGTCAATCCACATCTCACAATACTATCAGCTCTTAAAGAATCACTTGGTAACCATCTGAATACATAACCAGGAGTCCCTCCCTGCGACCATAACCTTATACATCCAGTACCTCCACCGCAAGGAATTTCATTAATGGTATCGATTGCAAATAATCTGGGGGGTTGTACCAACTCAATGGTATCAAATGCCAAACAGCCTTTATTATCTTCTACCACTACAGAATAAACACCTGCATTAAGATTTGTAATATTTTGTGAAGGTGATCCATTGGACCAGTTAAACATACAATCCCCGAAATCATAATTATTTACAGCCGTGTATCCACCGTAACCGTTCAGACTAATTTGACCTGTATTATAGTTAAAGCATCGAATATCCCATCCCCCTACAAAATATCCCAATGAATCGCTCTGCATAAATGCTTTTAATGTAGGCAATGATGCAAGGGTAACCAAAGTGTCAAATTCATCCAACTCGCATACATCTGCATTAGAACCATGTGATTTTGCATGGAAATTATAAACTACTGAATGTAAGGTGCTGTCTGTATAATTATGAAGAGTCTGGCTAAAATTAGTTATTGGCAGATCTGTATTAGATGTATAACCATCTATTTCTGCCATCGTTCCTGACACAGAGTTTATAGTATAATCAAAATATACTTCTCCCTGAGTAAGGAATGTCGGTGATGTCACCTGTATATATGCAGTTTCATCATTACAGAAAGTATCCTTGTATGCAGTATGTATATTATCCATGAATGTACCAATAAACAGCCTTGGAGTAGGTTCAACCCATATTGAGATAGTATCAATATCACCAAAACACTCGTTTACACCAATACCCGTATTATAATTATACGGTGTTATAACCAGTAAAACCTCCTGGGCATAATCCATTGAGTTATGCAAACTATCTGTAATTGTGTAGGTTGGAACAATACTATATTGAGCACCTGGAATCGCATTTACCCCAGTAGGAAGGATAAAGTTATAATTAAATTGCACTTGCCCTGTTGTGATACTTGGAGTAGAAATATCAATATCTAACCTGGTTTTATTACAAATAGTATCGAAGTACATATCAGCTAATAATCGAGTAGTCGGTTCTACCCATACCCATACGGTATCATCCAGGCCCTGGCAACGCTCGGTATAGCCATTGGGCATCGTAGTATAGGCAGTGAAGATATATTCTACCAGTTGGGCGGCATCGGTACTGTTGTGGATGCTGTCTTCTACCACATCACTTATGGTAAGGTCATAGGTCGCTCCTGTACTTACGGTTACTCCTGCAGGGGCA
>JAFGOZ010000260.1 GCA_016926235.1 Bacteroidales bacterium
GGTGCTCGCCCTATTCCCATCCCTGCAGGCCCTTCAACAAAAAAACCGCTCTTCGCGGTTTTTTTGTTGACCCACCTGGGCTCGAACTATTTCCTTGTACTTCTTTCTATTACTTCTTTAAGCACTCATTATCTGACTCTTAACAAACATGCCTGAGAAATATAAAGCATAATAAAGCAATAAAAATAACAAAATGTTCCAGCCATGTTCCAGCCAGAACATGGTTTTTTTTATCTTTACACTAATATTTTATGTTATGGTAACCTTCAATATTGAATTAAGCAGTAAACCTATTAAAGGGCAAAAAGAGCACCTTTTAATGTTAAGGATAACTGTAAATAGGAAAAAAGCCAGAATTGCTTTAATGTATAGTGTGTTGCCAAATCAATTCATATCTAAGGCAACAAATTTCAAGTTTATCAGAGCCTCCAATCCAAGTTATTCAGTAATTAACTCATACCTTGAAAATCAGATCAATACTGCAAAGACAGTTGCACAGGAGATATTAAATGAAAAGAAACCTTTGACAGCAATAGAGATTAAAAGACGTTTGCTTGAAAATAAGGGTACCTCCTTTTTCGAATATGCTCAAAATAAGGCATCTTCATTTAAAGCAAAAGGAGAGGTGGGCAGTTTTAAAAAATACAATGCGATAATAAGTAGTCTCCGAGAATTTGTAGGGGAAAATACTGATTTAATGTTTGAAGAAATTAATGTCGATTTTTTAAACAGATATAGAGCTCATTTAACAAAAAATGCAAAAGCACAGACCACAATCCACGGATATTTTTCAAAAATCAGAACTATTTATAATAATGCTTTACATGATGGTCTCATTGAGTTCGGCATGTCTCCTTTTGTAAACTACAAGATCAAAGAAGGGAATCCTTCAAAGGACCGATTAAGCACAACTGAAATAAATAAAATTGAAGAACTTAAACTGGTTGAAGACACTCTTATGTGGCATGTTCAAAATGCTTTCTTATTCTCATTCTATAACGCTGGAATTAGAATTAGTGACATTCTAATGATGACCTGGGATAATATAAAAGAAGACAGGTTGGTATATACCATGTATAAGACCAATAAGACCCATTCCCTGAAGCTTAAAGAAAAGCCCCTTGCTATTCTGGAGAAATATAAAGACAGGGGTGAGTCATTCATCTTCCCGTTTTTCTCAGATCGGTACGATTACAGCGATCCTCTTTTTCTGCATAACCAAATCGGGTCCAAAACTGCACTTATAAATAAATACCTGAAAGATATTGCCAAGAAAGCAGGTATAAACAAGAAGATAACAACACATACTGCCAGGCATTCTTTTGCAGATATAGCACGCCAAAAGACTGATAATATTTATAACTTGTCAAAGACATTGGGACATTCCAGTCTTAAGGTGACTGAAGCATATCTGGCATCTTTTGATGAAAAGGCTGTGGATGATACTTTGGATAAAGTATTTTAATTATGGATGAGCTTGAATCAATTTTAGAGGATTTCCTTTCCTATTATAATAATCCAAGAGTCACAGTCAAATATTTTGATCAAATAGATGGTGACGATAATTTTTTATCAGAAGAATTTAATATTACTTATAATGAAGTAGAAGTGACAGTAAATGGTTACATGAATCCGATAGAGTATTATACCAAGCTTCTATGGCTAAAAAATCAAATTATAAACAAGCTTGTTCAATTCGGAAACAAACAATCAAAGAGGAAGCTTCAGATAAATTTAATGTTTCTTTTACCAGTTCTTAAAGAGAGACAAACTTATTTTGAAAAGAAACAAATCACAGGCAGTTTTTCATATTTACCAGCAAATTCCCCAAAGAAACTTGTTCAGAGAGAAGAAATCTTCTGCAAAAAAGAAGAGTTAACATATTTAGACAGTGATAAAAATCTCTATCCACTTAGAGGCACTAATGAAAGAAAGCAAATTTCAACTTATTATTATTTCATGCTTGAAATTCTGGAAGAGCTAATCTCATTCTTTGAGAAATTAAATGTTCCACAGAAAGTAAAGAAAACTTCTAACTCGTTTCAAATTAAAATAAATCAGCCATTAACAGATTTAAAAAACGCATTAGTAGCAAGAGGTTTCATTGAAGATATTGATCTTAAATCATTTAATAAGGTCTTTCACAATGAAATGATTGAAAAAAAAATCAATTGGATTGGAGGTAAAGAAGCCTTTAAATATTTCATCTCAAACTTGATAGATTCTAAATATATTCATTCGTCACGAGAAAGGTGGAAAATTGCAGAGAAATGTTTCTTAATCAAAGGGGAAGAAATTGAGGGTTATAATATTTCTACACAACAAAAGGCAAATAATCTAGTTCAAGAATCTATAAATCACATCCTCAATAATCTTCAAAAATAGGCCACTCAAAAGTCTAATCTTTGAGTCTATTTTCCTCTTTTACTTTCTTTTCATTTCCTTGATTATTAATTGACTTCATTTTACTGTACTCAATGTCTGTGTAATAATTTGATTTTGAGTGTATTTATGATATTAAACTCGCCCCGGCAATAATGCCAATTTAAATTTTTTATCAAATGAAAAAATTAATTATCGTTCCAACTCAGAGTGAAAAACCGGGGCAGGAGCAAATTGAAGAAACAGGACCGAGCCTCCTGGTTAAAAAATGGCTTACAGGAGATGAGGTTTGCCAGGTCTTAGGCATATCTAAAAGGACTCTCCAGAACTACAGGGATCAAAGAAGAATCCCATTCTATCAGACTGGCCGTAAAATTTATTTTAAGGCCATAGATATCGACGATTTTCTTGAAAGACACCACATTAAATCCTTTAATCAGAAAGGAGGTGCAGCATGACACACCAATTTAAATCATCTACGAGAAGAAGCGGCGTTCAGTTGTCCGCTGATCATCTAGACAAGTTCTGGTCTTATGAATCAGGCATTGCTTCCATTGATGATACTAAGTTGTATGCTTACCTCCATAAGAAAGGTTACAGGTATTTTCCATCAGACAGCAATCAAAGCTACATAATAATAGTCACGAATAACAAACTAGACGTGCTATTCCAAAAAGTATGGAGATTATCCAGCAGCCTGGTTGACAAAGATTTCATATCAGTGACGAAAGAAGAACGAGACAGTGTTAAAAATGCTTTGCATGGAATCAGGAAATCATTGAAGAAGAATAGACTGGTCCAGTTAACACCTGAAGACCTTGAAGGGTACGAAAATTCTGGAACAATTCGATTTCTGTTGAACCTTAAAAACGAATCACAACCTGGGGAGGGGGGCAAATTATGATGACAAATAAAGTGAAAAGACTCGATAATGCGATAGCCAGAAGGCATATTGAAACTAAACCTCATTATATTACTGGCGAAGAGAAGCAAACCGCGATCAATGATAATGGTGAAAATATTTCTCCTCATCCGACAATTCCAATAAAGGTTCAGGGAAAATTCTGGACCAACGCTTCAGGATCACTTAGGTTTGATCCTGAGGCACTCCACGAGTTCCTTAAAGAGAATGGATACGGAATATTGAAATCTGAAGGCCTTGAAGGAGCAATACTCATCAAGGTAGAAGGTCGAATCGTGAAGAACACTACATCCAGAGAAATTCGGGATTTCTGCTGGAGGTATATTGGAGAAAAGTACGAATTCAAAGATGCTGATGAAAGGAAACAGGTTAAGAACCTGTTTTATAAAGAAGCATCCTTATTCAGCTATAATAATCTTTTACTGATGCCAGCAATTGCACTAAATGAGATAGCAGATACAGCAAATGAATCGTATCTATTCTTCAAGAACTGCATATTAAAGGTTACTCCTGAGGAGATTGAAAAACTGAAATATGAGGATATTAAAGGCCATGTCTTTGAGAAGGATATTATCAATTTTGACCTGGCCACAGAGAATGTCGTAAAAAATACAGGGGATTTCCAAATGTTTATTTTCGACATATGTACTCATGATAACGATGAGACAGAAGCCAACAACCTTCAAAGTCTCATGTCTATAATTGGGTACATGCTTCATAGGTTCAAAGATCCCAGCAAAGCAAAAGCCGTTATACTGATGGATCCATACAAAGGAGAAGGGGCAAATGGAGGGACAGGCAAGAGTCTTCTTACAAAGGCATTTGATAAAGTCCGGCCAACTGTTTACGAAGACGGCAAGTTTTTCCACACGAAAGACCGGTTTGCTCTGGGACAGGTCAATTATAACACCCGGATCCTTGTAATTGATGATATTGCTCAGGACTTCAACTTTTCGAAACTGTTCCCTTTAATTACCGAGAAAGCAGTAGTTGAGAGGAAGTATCAGAATAAGTACACGATCCTTTTTGAACGAAGCCCTAAGATCATCATAACGACAAATTACTGGCTTAAGGCAACAGACGAAAGTTCAAACCGAAGAAAAATGGAGTTTGTGCTGGCAGATTTCTATGACGCTGAACTTACTCCCGAAACAAAATATGGTAATTTGTTTTTCATTGACTGGGATAACGAAGAATGGGAATACTTCTATCTGTTCATGGCTTATTGCCTTTGGCAATATCTTAAAGACGGTATAATTGAGCAAAAATTCAATATTGCCGAAAGGACTTTGAAGATGACAGCCCATCCAAAGTTCATAGAGTTCGTGAAAGGACATGTAAATCCATCTGTAAAATTTAATAAGCGAATAGTATATAATCAATTTTACACCCAAAATCCCAATGTAGGGAATGTCGAGTTAACCACTTTCACCAGGTGGCTCAGGCTATATGCTGATGCCTTTGGTTACGTTTTCAATGAGTCTCATTCTGGAAGTGAGAATTTCTTCGAATACAGTAAAGAATGAATCTGACAGAAGAACAAAACAGGGTATCTGAATAAGGCACCCTGTTACTTTTGTATCAGTATGGGAATATGGAAAGCACTTTTGTTTAAACTTTTGTGACGAACCCCTAAAAACGCAGATAAATATCTCTATTATTGCAGATATACAACGAATAAAAAAGTTATGGCCGAATAGCCCACCAAAACCCCACATTATGTTTGGGAAGGTGGTTGACACTTTCTCTATGATTCGCACAATGAATTTTCAATACTTAAACACTCAAACAATAAGTACGCAACTGCCTCCATTTAGTTCCCTGAGGGAACTGTCGGGGAGGGGTCATATACAGTACCTGACTTTTATGGAAGGTACCTCTTGGGCCTCCTGCAAGGATTATAACAAACACCTGGAGAAATACTAATCAAACCAGCAGTTATAAAGTAGCAAGAATTATTCAAGCGTCTCTCCATATCTTTCTTCAGTATGTTCTCTGATCTTATGTTCATATGCTGTCCAGCGTTTGTCTTTGATCCACTTCAGCAATGAGGGTTGGTAATAAGCCTGTCCAGTGTGATTACGTTCATCCAGTTCTTTCTTAAGACAGCTAATGATTTCCTCATGAGATGTCTGCTGTGACATCAAGTATTCAGTATACTCTCTTTCACAGTCTTCAAGATTAGCTTTTAGGAAGTTTGTCTGGCCACCGTAACTGCTAACACTAACCGGATACAGTTCATTGAGTTCATCAAATTTGCTCTTCAAACAGGTGGCGTCTGTGCATGTTGTTTCGTTAGTAATATAATTGTAGTTTTTCTTAGTAGTAGTTAATGTACCACCCTTACACTTTCTACCCGTGGTAAGTGTGGAACTTTGACAGTTACCATATGTGGTAGGTGTGAAGTCCAAATCCTCTGTAATTATATATTCCCAGCCGCTTTGTATTTGGGTCTTTTTAATATATCCCAGATCCTCCAGAGACCTCCATGCCTTGTTAAATTTCTCTCTTGGGAAGCCCAGCCTCTTACCAATTTCATACTTCACCAGGTTCCAGTTATCACAGTTTGAAAGGATCTGTGCCATAATTGCGAGCTGATAACCATTTAAAGAAAATAGTGATGCAGGTAATCTGTTAAAAGGATGCTGTTCATCTTTCGGACACCTTATAAAAGTGGTGCTATTCTGTTTTGTCATATTGCCCATCGCATTGTATTGTTAACAGGTCTTTATTATCTATCAAGGTAACATTCACTGCCTCAATGCCTTTAAGACCCTCGGCCAGTTCGAATGTCACCATATCCCCTTTTTTAATGTGGCAGGAAAGGCCACTGTTATGGCAGAAGTATTCTCTGTCAGTTCCTTCGTCAGTTATGAAGCCGTATAGACGGCCTACATTAAAAAACTTGACGACACCAATATGCTTTGTATTCATTATATTGTTCAATAAGTTTTAGGTTTTAATCTGAGAAGACTATCTCAGTATATATACTTTAACGAATTAAAATAGAGGATGTTACATAAATAAAACAATATATTTCAGTCATTATAGAAATAAGTATGGGTGCCGCTATAGCACCTTTTTTTGTTTCAGGGGATTGTTGTTCAAATACATGAAATAAATACTTAATAGCCTTCCAACAGGATATCCACAAGCACACGAAGGACCCTAATTCGATCTCCCCGGTGCATTGCTGGGGGGAAACCTCCCCGTACCAAAGTATTAACCAAAAAAATCTAAATCATGGTCACAATCGTGGATTTTCAGAAAAGAAAGAACAGTAAGGGTGAAGAATTCAACGCCCTGGTCCTTCAGTCCGGCCTTGAGCTAATCAAGTCCCATTCTTCTGGCAGGTATTACGCTACTGCCAAACGAACAACTATCCCATCGACTTTCGATGATGCCATGTGTCAGTCGCTTATCGGGACACAGATCCCAGGTACAGTTCAGCGGGTAGAATGTGAATCATATGAGTTCACTGTCCCTGATACCGGTGAAATCCTGACGCTTAATCACCGTTGGGTATACCTGAAAGAGAGTGAGGTTCTCGCTGCACAGGTTGTTGCTCCTGAGAAGGTAGCAATGCCACTTTAAAACTTCGGGGGTGAAATGCCCCCTATTTTATTCACTTTAAACTTATACTTATGCAATTACAGAAAGCAGAAAGAAAGCAGGCTGTCATTAAGCTTGCTATCCAGGGACCTTCAGGTTCCGGTAAGACATACAGTTCCTTACTGCTGGCTTATGGCCTGGCAGGGGACTGGGGACAAATCGCAGTCATAGATACAGAGAACAACTCATCTCATCTCTATTCTCATCTTGGTAATTTCAATGTTTTAAGCCTTGCTGAGCCATTCTCACCTGAGAGGTATACAGAAGCCATCGAAACCTGTGAAAAGGCAGGTATGAAGGCTATAATCATTGATTCTATAAGCCAGGAATGGGACGGCATTGGTGGGATCATCGAGACTCATGGCAATATGACTGGTAATTCCTTTACGAACTGGAATAAGGTAACGCCCAGGCATAATGCCTTTGTACAAAAGATGCTTCAATCTCAATGTCATATCATTGCCACTATCAGGTCAAAGCAAGACTATGTACTGACAGACAAGAACGGCAAGATGGTCCCGGAGAAAGTAGGCCTTAAGGGTGTAACCAGGGACGGTATGGACTATGAGTTTACTCTGGTCCTTGATCTTGATATCAAACACCAGGCAACAGCCTCCAAGGACCGGACAGGTTTGTTTGTCAATCCTATGCCTTTCCTTATCTCAGAAGCTACTGGTCAAAAGATCAAGACCTGGTGCCAGGGAGAGGATCTGCTGAAGACAATCGAATCTCAGGTCTCAAATGCCACTTCAATCCAGGAGCTGCGGAACATACTTATCAAATTTCCATCACTCAGGGATAAGGTTGAACCATTGTGCCTGAAACGAAAGCAGGAGATGGAGAGTATTGTTCCTGATTCTGTTGTCGAACCACCAAAAACGCAATGATCATGGAACTGGTAAATGTTAATCAGGATGTTGAAGTAATGGAAACATCATCTGACAGCTTCATTGTAGCCAACACACAACCTGTTGCATATAATGAACTGAAACATAAGTGTATCATTCCTGTCTTTGCAAAGGACAATGAGACTACAGTAAGTCATGTAGATTTCATAGATGCTGTAGGTGAAGTATGCCACGATTTCTTTGCCGGGGAGCAGGTATTATCTCCAGCGATCAGGGTGTCTCACCCAATCAAAGGCAGGACTCCTGAAGCAATGGGCAAACCGGCTAATTCACTACTGGAGCATGAAAAGACTCTTTACTACGAAAGAATGGCCTTCCTGTATGAGATCCCGGGTATCAGTTCAGAGGTAGGAGGCAACAAGCTGTCACTGTGTGTTGGTGGAGTCAGGGCATATAACAATGAGAATCTGTATGGCAGGAAGTCAGAAGAGAGGTTCAAAGTCTTCATAGGCTTTAAGAACCATGTCTGTATCAACCTATGTGTCCATACTGATGGTTATGCATCAGAGCTGAAGGTAATGTCAATCCCTGAGCTCTTTAACAGGATTTTCCAGCTTGTAACAGGCTTCAATGGTGCCCATCAGCTTGAAATGCTCAGGACCTTCTCTGATCATTCCCTGACTGAGCACCAGTTTGCACAGCTCATAGGCAGGGCAAGGTTGTACAATTACCTGCCACAGAAGCAGAGGAAAAATATTGAGAAACTACCATTGTCTGACACCCAGATCAGTATTGTAGCCAGGGATTATTACCAGGACAAATCGTTCTGCAGGTCAGAGGATGGCAACATTGACATGTGGAAGGTCTACAACCTCTTTACCTCTGCTACCAAGAGCTCCTATATTGACACATTCCTTGACCGGACTGCAGGGTCTTTCCTATTCATTGCAGAGCTTATCAATCACATGAGAAGATCTTCGAGGTCCTGGTATCTGTCATAAGAATGAATCGTATGGATAATGAAAAGTACCTGCTTGAACTGTTGAGATGGGTATCATCAGACAGTTTGTTTGTGATAGACAAAAAAGGTAACCTGGGACGCATTTACTGTCCTTTTAAGGTTATCTGCCTGGTTAACTTCCCCGATATCACCAAAGGTCAGAAAGTGGCTGTAGAGGCCGTTAAGTTGACCGTGGAGATAAGGGAGGTCTATATCATTAAGGGGACTGCCTATCACATAGCATACTTCATGATAACCATTGAATAGTTGAGTTATGCTGCATTTCCTCTTCGTTGGTTAGGTCAGTTATGTTAAGCGGGGTGGTGTGTAAACGCTACCCCCTTTTACTTAAAACTTATCACAAAAAATATTGCCCTCCAGGAGCTTTAATCTGTCACTTTCAAAGGCTAGGCGATATCAAGAGTCGCCCCGAATTAAGGCTAGCTCAGATAGGTTGTTTAAGCATCAAAATGGCAATCATTGAAGTTCAGCGCATTAAGGAGCAAAATAAGGAACCCAGGTCATCACAACCAATAGTTCAGAATACTAACTTTTCAGGTTGAGTCATGCTGCATTTTGTTTGCGGTTGTTCTGAGACGGTTCACCTCAACCATAAAATCTCAAGAACCACTGAAAACCAACCGTGCTAATTCCATCTACCCGGGGTCCAAACCTGGGTGGGTGGATTTTATTAAAATTTCTTAAATTTGATTATCTTCTTCAAAAGGAACACATTAGTCTCTTATATCTAAAAATACTGTTATGAAACCATTTTCAATACAATTATTAAATTATCTAACTATTCTTTTATTAACATCATGTGCGCCACTTCAAAAAGGAATAGTTGTCTATGAAGGAAGACAGGATGAAATTATAGCTACAGAAAGAATTAAGAGCTTTATCAGTAATAATCCAAATCCATCAATAGTCCTTAGAGTTCCTATCACAGAAAAACAAGCAACCCAATCTGACCCCAATAGTTATATCTATAATGCAATTGAAAAGGAACTCGTAATTGCAGGATTTAATGTTAAAGATAGGGGTTTGTTTAATGAGATTGTTAATAGTACTGCCGATCTTGACTATACAAGATTAAAAGAACTTACTGGTACAGAGCTAATATTAGAATTAGTTAGAATTGATCTTAATGTTGAGCATAAAACAAATAAAATATACGATAAAAAAGGCGAAGTAAGATTATCTGAAGATTATCTGATAATTAAAATTGGTGCTGCGATTGAATTTAAACTTATAATCGTAGATGGAAATGATTATGGTGGTAGCTATTCATTCTATTTAACACCTTGTACTGATATTAATAGTAATAATTGTAATTGTTTTGTTGGATACAAAAATTACCCTAAAAAAGTGTACCCATACGTAGACATGTGTAATGAAGTCAAAAAGGGTGCATTTGAATATATTGATCAAGATGTTATGGAAGATTTTGTCAGGCAAGGCGTTAAACTAATGGTTCATGAAATTAAAGAAAGAGAAAATACTTCTCTTAATTCAAAGGCCTACATTAAAAAAGCGAACGTTATTACAGAACCGGCAACAGAGATAGGATATTTTTCCGTTAAATTAAATGGTGAAGTACTCACTGATATTGAGGGTTCAATTATACAAAAAGGATTCAGTTACAGTGAAAATAATAAGAATCCTCAGATTACTGATAACGCCATCTATTCAGAAGATAAGACAAATAAATATAGCTCTATTTTAATAAATTTATCTCCCAATAGGACTTATTATTTTAGAGCATTCATTAAAAATAATTCAGGAATAGAATACGGATCAACAGTACAGTTCTCAACTACTAACCAATTGGTATATGATATTAATGGTAATGCTTATAAAATTATTTCTATAGGGAATCAAGTATGGATGGCTGAAAATCTGAGAACAAATAAATTAAATGATGGAATGCCAATATTTTATGTATCTAAAAAAGATACTTGGGAATCTCACAATCCTTCATTCTGCTTCTACAATAACCTACCTAAAAATGGTGAAAAATATGGTGCACTTTATAATTGGGAAGCTGTAAAAACTGGAAAACTATGCCCATTAGGATGGTCAGTACCTGCTTCTCACGACTATAATATACTTGAAACTTATCTAGGTGGACCAAGTGTTGCTGGAGGATATATGAAAGAAAAATTATTGATTCATTGGGCGGGTCTTAATATAGGTGCAACAAATAGTAGTGGATTTTCAGGATTGCTGTCTGGGAAAAGAGATGGAAGAACCGATACATTTATAGATGAAGGTACTTCGGCTTATTTTTGGACAACTCTTCAACATGAAAACGAAATTCATTTAATATCACTACGATTGGAAACAGCTTCTTTGATTAATATTTCAACTGATCCTAATACTGGTGCATCTGTACGTTGCATCAAGGATAATTAACCAGGTATATAGGTGTTCGGGTTGCTCTAGTTTCTTTCCTGAAACTTTAAATTCCGGGAATTGGTGTGAGGATGAATTATTGACAATTTCTTTACAAACATTCGAAATTCATAACTTTACTACTATGGACTGTGCTTGTATTGGCATATTTAGAAAAACCCGACTGGACGAATCTTATCGGGATATACTGAAAATATATGAGTATCTGCTTAAAAAAGAAGCTATAACCTGGTTCTCAATTGCACTGGAATGGCATATGGAATCAACTTATACTGATTACGAAAGGGAAAAACTAACCAGGGTGTTTGGCAGTTTCCCGGAACAGGAGATATTACTTTTCGGTGATTGTAACCTGATCTTTGTAGCCGCTCATGAATTAATAAAATACTTTGGTGGATTACTCAACGTAAGTATCGGCAGTAACAGAAAATACATAAACTCTTTCCCTGGTATCAAGATTCCAGTTCGCAAAGAGAAATACAGCCATGATCCGGACTATCACCTCGTGGATCATATATTCATCAGGAAATTCTTTGCAGAAGGCCGCGAGGATAATTTTGAAAAGTATAAATTAGAGCCATTGCTCCCCAGTACTTATTTCATTTAATAACTGTTAATCTGGCAATAAATGTGTATACAGATAACCGATATTTTATTTGTTAAGGGTACAAGATATATGCTTTCTACCACTCCGTTAGATGATTACTGGACTAAAAAGAATCCCAAACCGGAGATAAGAATACCACGAACAAGCTGTTATAGGGGATATGTTGCTACCTGGGAGATTATTGATAATTGTTTGTATATCATTCATCTGACATTTCACGCACCTGAAAGAGATATGGGATTGCATTATATTTTCCCGAATAATCCGGGTAGGGTTAAAGCAACATGGTATTCAGGGGAACTAAGGGTGAACCTGGGTGATCGCATCAGGACCAATAATGAGGTTTATGACGATTGTATGTTCATAACCGAATCAGACTGGCTTATTCAGGTTAAGAAAGGAGAGGTTGTTAACCAAAGGTACAAGGCCAACTATTGAGTTACCAGAAAGAATAAAGGCCAAACAAAAACCAAACCTTGCCTAGTTACTTTAAAAGTCTTGTTCTAATCATTCAATACTCTCATTTACAGAAAATTGCCTGCTACTCGCGACGGCTCGCCGGTTGGTTAATCAAATAATAAACAAAAAGAATGGACTATAATTCATCTAATTATATTTGTTCCAATGTGGCGACGTATAAAATAATTGACTTATATGTACTTGACAAAATAATATTGTAAATATTTCTTGTTATATTAGTAATGAATTCAATAAATTAAAGAATACATGAAAACTATCTTTATTTGCGTAGTCGCTTTTTTAGTTCCTTTGTCCATTATCAAGGGTCAGAATGATATTATATATGATAAAATCATATATAAAGATAAATCATCAATAGAATGTAAAGTTCTAAAAGTAACAAGTAATACTGTTGAAATTGATCCATCTGGAGACATCCCTTTTTTAATAATTGATCGAGAAAAAATCAATTATATCATTTATTCAGACAATACGGTAGTAAATTTCCAAATTGATAATAATAAAGATAACAATCCTAATATTTCTATTAATGATCCATCATATGTATCGTGGAGAAATTGTTCAACCGGTGCTGTTTATTATGAATCAATGCCAGGCAGTGGTTTTGGATTTTCTGTTGATGGCATAAGCTTTCCTGAAATTGGAACTAGAGGTAGTTTTTACTTGAAAAACAAATTAGAAATTAAAGGGTGCAAGGATAGTACTAGGTTAATTGTGAATTATGAAATAAAATTCAATTTTGATGAAAAGAATTGGGTTTTAGTAAATTACATTGATAATCTGGTATTAATTGTAAATATTACTTATAAAAATGAGACTATTTTCAAAAAAACTCAAGCAGTTCCAAATACTATTGAAATAACAAAACGTACAGGTTATGATTTACAAATAGGCTCTTTTGAATTTCATGAACAAAATTTTAATATTTCATTAAGTTTTAGTAAGGTTGTTCTTTCAAAATATCAACAATTCTATAATCGTTTTACAACGAGATTTAAAGTTGGCACTGAAGATTGGTTGCATTGGAGTGAAATAAAACCATTGATATAAACACCTAAAACAATTTGATTTTTAATAGCAGGGTTCAAAGATCTCCTCAGGTTGAGGTTCTGATATTACTTCATCATTTTGCTGTACCCCTGCGATAGATTTTGATACCCCCTGCGATAGATTTCCCTCCTTCATCAAGTCAGCAGTAAGTTTATCATAATACTTCAATGCCATGTCTTCAGATTTGAAACACCTGCTGCGATCACGACCAAAAGTGTCATTATCTGCAATATGTTCCCTTAAGCCGTATTTGTCCTTGCGGATATAAATA
>JAFGOZ010000026.1 GCA_016926235.1 Bacteroidales bacterium
CAGCCACTCGCCTTCGTGGTGATGATGTAGATGTAACTCTGAAAATCAACGCGATTCTGATGAATTTCATAATTATTAAGTGAAATGTGCAAAGCCGATTGAACAGAGCGGCAACGGTAGGATCGCGCGGATTTAATTTTAAAAAACTAAAAATAATGAATTTTTTAATTTTATATTCGGACACTTTTAATTAAATTACAATTGCTATTTGGGATGGCGAAAGACTGTCCGAATCTTTAGTGAAATGGGTGTCCGAATTTACTGAAATTTCCACAATTAATATTTTTACACACCCTGTTTTTCAAAAATGTGCATTCTCCTCAAGTACTGTACGTTGATTCTAAAAGAGTAATATTGTATTTTGTGAACAGAAAAACATTGAACCAAAAGAAAGGAGATACATCATGTCTGATAATTGCTCAAAATGTGGTGGTAAACTGAATGAAGTTTCCCGTTCAGAAAAACATGCACCAAATGGATCTGGTTTTGATGGAAAACAGTACCCCTCTACCAGCTATCATGAGGTCCAAGTTACATACTATAAAGAATGCTCTAAATGCTCTGCACGATTTGGGCCGTTTCAATTTAATTATTTGGATGGAATGTGAGACATTTCATCGATTGATACTTGATGTAGACATGCCTGAGCCAAAATTTTGAAAAAACCACATTACTAATTAAACAAGGAGATTAAAATGAAACTACGTTACTTTTCCATTTTTGTTTTTCTAAACATCATGTTCTTTTCAAACTTAAAGGGTCAACAGATTGCAGCTAATAGTAATGGCCATGTTTATTTTGCCAGCGATGATGGTGTCTACCGGACAAAAGATTATGGCAGAAATTGGAATAAAGTTGTTGATTTAGCCGCAATAAATGCTATTTCTGTCAATGCGGAAAATTCTGTTTTTTTGGGACATGGAGGATTAGGAGTTTATCTTTTAACAAATAATGATAATAGTCTGAAACAAATAAAACAAGATTTAACCGTGTTTTCGATGCACATAAATGAAAAAGGACATATTTTCGTTGGAGACTTGCATAACGGAATATATTTTTCTAAAGATGGAGGCAATTCTTGGGATAATTACTCTTCCTTTGTTTCTGGAGTACAATCTGTTTGCTATGCGATAGAGTCAAAAAATAATGGCTATCTCTTTGCGGGAATTGGGTGGGGATTTTTTGGAACCGGCGTTGTATTTAGATCAAAAAATAATGGAGATAGTTGGAGCGGATTATATGGTGACTTGCCTGATTTAGACGTTTTTACATGTTTTTGTTGTGATAATAAAGGCCAAATTTTTACAGGTTCTTTTGATTTTACTGGATTTGGAGGTATCTTTCGATCGGGCGATAATGGTGATAGCTGGACAAAAGTTAATAATGGATTAAAAGAAACATCCATCCGCTGCATTTCAGTTAATAGCAAGAATACTCTTTTTGCAGGAACATATGGAGGTGGAATGTATCGTTCAAAAAATGATGGGGGGCAGTGGGAAGAAGTAAATAAAGGTCTTTCGGACTTGAGAGTGAGTTCTATGGTGATCTGTCCGAATGGTTATTTGTTCATTAAAACAAGTGGTGATGATCGATCAAAAGTTTTTTTGTCAAAGAATGAAGGTAGTGATTGGGAGAGAGTCTTTCTATCCACGACAGCTGTTGAGAACAAACTTTCGGTATTAAATAATTTACCATCACAGGATTTTGTCCTTAATCAAAATTATCCAAATCCTTTTAATGGCACGACAAAAATTACATATAGATTATTTAAACCGGATTATGTTAATTTAAAAGTTTTTAATATTGCTGGTCAGGAGATTGATAATCTGATTGATCAAAATCAATTGCCTGGTCAATATGAAATTCTTTGGATACCCAAAAATATCCCAAGCGGTGTTTATTTGTGTAAATTACAGGTTGGTCATAATATGGAAATGAAAAAGATAGTATTTCAGGAATAGAATTATAAATCCATTAAATAGATCAGTGCAAAAAACAACCGGAACGTACTGTTTATGGAGGTGAATAAAATGAGAAAAAGAATAAGCTTTTGTCGTCTATGTGTGTTTATAGTAATAATGACCCTGATTTCCTGTGCTTCAAATAATCGGCATTCATCACAAAATTCACAAGGAATACAGGCTACAAGCGAAAAAGAAATATTTCTCGCAATCGTAATTACTACGAAAATTGCTCAAGTTTTTTATGAAGACGAGTCTTCACAATTTATAAATAGATTTACGAGGGATCATATATGTGCAGGATACAAATTTGACTATTCATATTATGAGTATATTATTAATCTTGGTTTCGACAATGAGTGGCAAAATGCGTGTGAAGGAAAAGGACTGGAAATGTTTAAACCCTGTATGCTCGATATGGCCGGATTGGCTGCAATCGCAAAGCGAGATAACGAATTCCCAACTTTTTCTCAGGTTCAGTCTCTCGCAAGGAGAGTAGCTATGAGTAATTCGTAAATGTGGTTACATATTGGATGACCTTGTTCTCATACAAAAATAATACACGATTTTATATCTCGATTTTGAATCGGAAATGCGGAAAGATGAATTCCCCAGGTGGCATATAGGCGGGGGATCCCGTATAAATCAAATCTGCACAAATATGGACAACTATAACCAAAACAATGCTTTACAAGAAACAACCCCAAATTTAATTTAAATTATTGTTTTTAAACGACTTGACTGGCGGCGCACCGTTTTTAAAGTCCGCGGGCGCCACCAGGTCGCCGTGCATTCCCGGATTGCGATGTAAAATAAGGAGATCATGGGAAAATTGCAAATG
>JAFGOZ010000261.1 GCA_016926235.1 Bacteroidales bacterium
GACTTTTTAGTTGTTTCTTTATATTTGCAATTGATCTCAGAGTCATCGGATGAATTTATAGCAAGTTCATATCTGACATGACACTAGTCTCTATTACAGAAATTGCTAAAAACTTTATATCCTGTTAAAAAGAAATCCACAATTAACACCTAAAATTCATTTCATATCTACGAATTCAATATCTTTGTACCCAAATTTTTTCGGAGCTTAGATGAAGAATATCAGGAACTTTTGTATCATTGCCCACATTGATCATGGGAAAAGTACTTTAGCGGACAGGTTATTGCAAAAAACCAATACTATTTCTGAAAGGGATTTCAAGGAACAGGTACTGGACAGCATGGACCTTGAGCGGGAGCGTGGAATCACGATTAAGAGCCATGCCATTCAGATGGAGTATGAGTTTGAGGGTGAAAAGTATATCCTGAACCTCATTGATACTCCGGGCCATGTAGATTTTTCCTATGAAGTTTCACGCTCTATTGCCGCATGTGAGGGAGCTTTACTCGTTGTTGACGCAACACAAGGTATTCAGGCACAAACCATCTCCAACCTTTACCAGGCACTCGATCACGACCTCGAAATAATCCCCGTTATGAACAAAATGGACCTTGACGCTGCTAATCCTGATGAGTGTATGGACCAGATCATTGAGCTGATTGGTTGCGATGCATCAGACATTATTCCTGCCAGTGGTAAAACCGGTATGGGTGTGGACGAAATACTTGAAGCTATTATAAAGCGTGTTAAGCCACCTGTCGGGGATACAAATGCCCCTCTTCAGGCATTAATCTTTGATAGTGTATTTAACTCTTTCAGGGGAATTTTTGCTTACTTCAGAATTATCAATGGAGAAATCAGAAAAGGAGAAAAAGTAAAATTTGTAGCAACAGGTAAAGAATATGATGCAGATGAGATCGGTGTATTGAAACTTCGCCCCGAACCCAGACCGGTCCTTAAAGCCGGAGACGTTGGGTACATTATATCGGGTATTAAAACATCCAAAGAAGTAAAAGTCGGAGATACCATTACCCATGTAGAAAGGCCTTGTGGTAAGGCCATTGCAGGATTTGAGGATGTAAAGCCCATGGTATACGCCGGTGTTTATCCTGTTGATGCTGATGATTATGAAGAATTGCGGGCCTCCATGGAAAAACTTCAATTGAATGATGCATCCCTGACATTTATCCCTGAATCCTCAGCAGCACTGGGATTTGGATTCCGCTGCGGATTCCTGGGATTACTGCATATGGAAATTATCCAGGAACGCCTCGACAGGGAATTTAATATGGATGTAATAACCACGGTTCCCAATGTTTCTTTTAATGTATATACCACAAAGGGAGAAATGATTGAAGTGCATAACCCAAGTGGTATGCCGGCTCCAAACATTATCGAATCTATTGAGGAACCTTATATCATGGCACAGGTTATCTCCAAAGCTGATTTTGTAGGGCCTATCATGACGCTATGTATTGATAAGCGGGGCATACTGAAAAACCAGATATTTATGGCAGGTAACCGGGTGGAAGTTGTATTTGAAATGCCCCTGAGTGAAATTGTTTTTGATTTTTATGATAAATTGAAAAGTATTTCCAAAGGATATGCTTCCTTTGATTACTATCAGTCAAGTTACCAAAAAGCCAACCTTGTAAGGTTAGATATCCTGCTAAATGGTGAAATAGTAGATGCTTTATCAACCCTGATCCACAGAGATAATGCCTACGATTTTGGCCGAAGGATGTGTACCAAACTAAAAGAACTCATACCGCGCCAGCAATTTGATGTAGCCGTGCAGGCTGCTATCGGGGCAAAAATTATTGCCCGCGAAACCATTAAAGCAGTTCGTAAAGATGTAACGGCAAAATGCTACGGTGGCGATATAACCCGGAAACGTAAACTCCTTGAAAAACAGAAAAAAGGAAAGAAACGTATGCGTCAGGTTGGTAATGTTGAGGTACCGCAGCAGGCATTCCTGGCAGTGTTGAAGTTGGATTAAAAAAGGAGTCAGGATTCAGGAATCAGGAGATAAAACAGTAATACATAACTTTTAATCATTTTAATTACAAAATACTTTATCTATTTTAATGGGTAAAGCAACGAAGAATCATGATAATTCTTCTAAGTCCTCAGATAGAGCATCTAACAGGCAAGATATTATTTCTAGAAAACTGTTTATTACTTCTATAAAAAAAGAATTTCCATCTATATTATCATGTATTTCCAAGTGTTCAGGTAAAGCATCTAATTGTTACAATTTGGCTTCTAACTGAACAGATAATACATCGAAGTGTTCTGGTAAAACTTCGAAATGCATGGGAAAAATATCCGCACGAAACCCAAAAACCAGTTGAATTGCTTAGAAAGATAATTTTATCTTCTTCAAATGACGACAGTGTTATCTTGGATCCTTTTGGTGGCTCAGATACAACCTATGCTGTTGCTGAGGCTTATCAAAGAAAATGGATGGGTACAGAACCTGAAGTTAACTATTGTAATATAATAAGGGAAAGATTATCAGATGAAATTCATATTGCCAGGATTTTTTCAGTTAATGATGAGAACGAATCCGTAAAAAGACGTAAAGTTCTAAGGGGATAGAAGCTTAAAAATATCCTTTGTAATAAGCTCAGAAAACGGTTTCATATCATTTGAATAAGGGGGTTTGTATGCTGCAGGTGGCATATCGAGGTAATAAATTCCTTCAAGTTCTGTAAGAAATTTTGTATATACCATAAAAAGACCTGATATTAATGTATAACTAATATCCTTGTCTTCCTTTCGCTGAACATCATTATGAAAAATGCCGATTACTTTCTGGTCATGACCTACAAATCGCTGTAATAATATTTTATCAATAAACATTTTGCCCATGCTGTCTTTGGAAGTAGTTTTAGCAGATACCACAATTTCCCTATCATCAAGAGAAGAAGGTGTTGAACGAACTTTTTCATAAGGGGAGAGTAATAAATCGTTCTCACATTTATACATCTTCTCTCCTTCATCCGTTTCATAGGGTATTTGCAATACAAGTTTTTTATTGGCAATACCCATTTCTGTAAATATGGCTTTTAAAGTTTTCGCCTTCTACAGGTCTTCGTTTATTGATGGCATTTTTTTATTTCAAATCATTACTAAACGAGTAAATTATATTTCGTCCCTAACGGGACTTAGAAACATTTTCTAACACAATGTTTACCAATATGTCGTCC
>JAFGOZ010000262.1 GCA_016926235.1 Bacteroidales bacterium
ATCAACGGATATAACTTGTGTCCCTGCTTTACGACGCAGGTTATATATTTGCCCTGATTATGTTCGTACTTGCGTCGTAATAACCTTGGGTTATTTTTACCCAGGGCTAAAGCCCCGGGCTATTGCTATCGCCCCTTTGGGGCTCAAATAAAACTTATTGCCAGACAGTGAATGGGCCAAACTTTATTATTGAGAGTTAAGTGATCGATATTCACTATTTCTTTGAATAATAAATAAGAATTTTGATTGAGTATTATCCAGTCAGCAAGGTTGAACTTTGATGATTTATCAGATAAGCCCCAACGGGGCGAAAGCATCAGCCATGGGCAAAGCCCATGGAAAATAATGGACATAGAAGACCGTTGCACCTGGGATCCTCATTTATTGTTCAATAAATGCCTGCAACGGAATAGCAGAATGATTTTTAATATGCATAATGATTTTTCCCAAAAAAATAAGGAAAATTTTGAAATAGATTTTAGTTATATAGTAGGCCGCAAAGATCGCTAAGAACACTTTGCGTGAACCAATTATAACAATAAAGGCTGCCTCAATCGAGACAGCCTTTATCTTTTATCGCTGTATTATTAATCTCTGCGTTTGTGAACCGCCTGAGGTCTCTAAACGATAGAGATAGACACCGGGTTCAAGGTCGGATGTGCCTATTTCAATGGAATTAATTCCTCTTGAATACAAGCCATCAACTCGTTTAATTATGTTTCCAACCAAATCATAGAAAACAATGCTTGCATTGGAACCTGATGGCATCACAAATGCAATGGTTAAATTATCTGCTGCAGGATTGGGAAAACCCGACAGTTGATAATCCATTTGTTGAGTAAGAATTGGTTTAATACCAACATATTTCAGGCTTGTATCTACTCCTGCCTGGGCTAAAACATTAGCCGGCACATTTTCCACATCACCTAAGCAACTGCTATAATCATAAGGGACATTTAAGGTGCAGGTTAAATCTACAGTAACAGAACTTGTCCCAAAATGGTTATCAATCAATTCTGCACTTCCGTCATATTCACTATACTCAGCCATCACAGCTGTCCCCCCGCCATCAAAGTAGTTCTTTTCAACCCTTACACAAGCCCCCATACGGGTATTTATAGCGGTGCTATTATTTTTATAGTAATTATTGAAAATATGTGCTTTACCAAACCGGATACTCGGTAACCGTGAGTTACAATTATATAAATAGTTATGGTGGATAGTAATCCTCTGTATACTATCCTGAATTCCCTGATCTCCTGATGTTATCAGGATTGTTTTAGGATGATGATGTATATAATTATTGGATAAGGTTATCCAGTTTGATAAATTCTTAATGTCAATAACGCCATCGTAATAATCTTCATCATCCAGATGATCCAGGTCGCTATAAAACTCACAATGGTCAATCCAAATATTTTGTGCGCCATTTATCTCAATACAATCCGACCGGAACACCTTTGAAATGGTTAAATTACGTACAATTACGTTACGGCAATTCTGAATAGCCAGCTTTATATTTTCCAGGTGTGCATCATTTCTGCCAATCAATGTTTTATTCGAGCGCACCAGTATTTCATCGGACGATCCTACTATCTGGGTATAGAAAATTACCGTTCTTGGTGCATCATCCCCAAGATATGTCTCCAGTTCGTCCAGGGTCCCAGCATAAACAGTATCGCCCATAGCGCCGCCAAGTAACAAATAAGGAGTACCGTTATTATGCTGTATAGTAGCATAACCACAAGCATCCGGGTCTGTTTCAGGGGTGCCATCAGGGTAAAACAAAGCGGTTAAATGGGTATTTTGGGATATTTTAAAAGTAAATACAGAATCTGTACCTGATTCTTCTCCTGACCAACTATGGAAAAAATACCCCGGATAAGTGGTATCCACAGTAACCGTAATTTCAGTTCCTGTAATATAATAATCCTGTACTGGATCATAACTTACAACTCCTGCTTCAGCTATACTCTGACCTAAATTAAATGTGTATGCAGGAACGCAAACTGTTGGGGTTATACTGTCTTTTGCCGGCCCGATAATCCTGAAATAGTCAAGGTTAGCCAAGCCTTTATGGGTAATGGATGAAAGGCTGATTGTATATTGGCCCGAATCTAAGTGAATGGTATGTGTTTGGGTCATTTCCCAATATGTCCAACTGGTGGGAGAGGTCTCCCCCCAAGCCGTATGAGGGAATAGGACTGTATCTGCCACCTCATAATTCACCAACAATTTACCATTCCGGCTTAAGGTGTCAGACCCACCGAGAGCATACCTCCAGGCCACTTCATAATCACCTGATGTATCCACCCTGAAACTCCAGGCCATCCCTATACCTGTTCCATCGTTTATATTGGCATAGCCTAAGCCTGTAAAACCTGCTGCAGAAGATTCAATAACACCATTCATTGTACATATTCCAACAATTAATGAATCCGGATGTTCCTGGATAATCAATGTATCCTGGGCCTTTGTCATCGATATGCATGCAAAAAAGCCCAGTAAAATCAAAATTGTAGTCTTTTTCATTGTTTTGGTTTTAAGCGTTTTAATTAGTTACAAATTTACTCAATAATCAAAAGAATATAAAAATATCCTTCCCCTGATAGGAAAATCCTGAAAGCCTTGCAAATATGGTTATTATATTTAAAAAACGGAATTTTTCTCATCACTAATTTCGGTTTTCTTCTATTAAACATACAGGGCCTAATAATCCTGCCTTAAGTAAAGGCTTGCCTTCTAATCTGAAAGGCGCGGTAGTATTAGTAATTCTTTTATTTTCCGGTAGCAGATGATCTCCAATCAACCTGTTTGCCCAGGTATTTGTAACTTTTATTACCAAATTATTATCTCCCTCGTTCAACGCCTTCGTAACTTCCACCTGATAAGGATAGGTCCATGCCACACCACAGGGTATATCGTTAACCCAGACTTCACCAATATTGGCTACTTCTCCCATGTTTAGCCACACTCTTGTTTGCATATTATCACTTTCCCAGACAAACTGCTTTGTATAGGTTGTTGTGCCTGAATAAAACATGATTGAAGAATCAGAACTGTGATTCCATTCGGTAAGTGAATCAAATATTACCTCTTCTGCCGGGCCTCCGGCACCAGGATCAAATTTCAGTCTCCATAAACCATCCAGTTCAAGCTTGGTATCTGTTTCAATCCAATTCTTCCCTGAGTTATCCCTTTTTAATTTGGTCTTCTTTTGCAAAATGACAAATACTGAACCATTTGCACTTAGTTTTATTGGAAGAATAGTTCTGCCATTTTCAATACTCCAATTCCCCGCTTGTAAAACTTCTCCTGTTACCGGATCATAAATTTCAGGTTGAAAACCGGAAACACGTAGAGAAATATTCATCACTTTTTCGAGGGTATCCTGGTTTGATAGGAAGTACATATTAAAGTCATCTTCTTTTCTATGTGTCCAGGCAATCCCTTTTATACTGCTTCCATCGTTACCGTTTGCAACAAAGTCTTTTTCAATGCCCAATTTCGTAAATGAAGCAGCCATATAGGGCCCTTCGATTACATGGCCTTTCCCTATGTTTCTGATTATAATATTCGTCCCTTTTTCATCCTGTACAACTATTTTTTCCGCCTCCCGGATTTTATCCATCACTTCTTTTACGCTTTTATCACATACCTCGCTGTTCTCAAGACTTGGGGATTTATCAGGTTGCTCTGTAAAAAGCACTGTGGCCCCATCATTTATCAACTCATAGAGTTTATTTGCAACCTCAGGAGTCATCAAACCTGCATCAGGATTCATTTTTCTTGAACCCGGTATTATTAATAAACTATAACTTGCCCCTCCGGGAAGTACTATCTTTCCGTCTTTTACTTTTGCCAAACTGAGCAATGCGTCCTTGTTAAATGAATCGTATTTATATCCTCTCAAAGCATCAATCCAATCTTCCCGGTCTGCCATATTTGCCGAATGTTTCACTCCATCGGGGCTTTCAACCTCGGGAACACCCACATTTGCCAGTCTTTTGGTTTCCCTCTCGATTACCTCATCGCCAAAAATGCCCGGTAATGTTTCTACCAATCGATCAGGTAAAATTGCCCTGCGTGGTGTTTCTTCCCCTGTAAATACCGCAATATCAACAACGGGTTGTCCCTGTTGTAACAATGCCTGACAACGTGTTGCATACTCAACCCATGCACGTCCCGGGTTCCACCATGTCTGGTCTCGCTGGAAATACAGCCCAACACCGTCCAGTGTCATACCGGGTTTTCGGTCCAGCCACGGATTAAGTGTATATACATGATATACCAGCTTATTTATGCCCATACAATATGCCCAGTCACCCAACGATTTCAGGTTGCCGGGATGTTCATCCCATGCCATGCGCAATGTAGTAAACGCTTCTGCCTGAATTATATGTTTTCCGTAAATATGAGCCCCTGAGATAGCATCCAGCATATCGTTAGGCTTGTCATGGGTAGGACTGTTATGCCAAAATTCTCCCATAGGAATATCCACTTCCTTATAATGCAGCATTCCGTCACTGGTCATAGTCGGGGCTACACACTCCCCAGTAAATTCACAACCTTGTTCATGGGCCAATTCTTTTAATGTTGAATAAAATACATCTACAACCAATTCAGCGATTGTCTGCCTTACATCAAATAAAAACCGTTCCGATTCATCAGCACTGCCCACGGGTATGCCAGCCATAACAGGCAAATAAGGTTGTATACTGTATCCTCTTCGCTTTTCAAACTCAGCAGGGAAATTCTTTGACCAATTCTGGCTTCCGCATTCCCAGCTATCCACATGAAACAATTTTAATGCCTTCGATGCAAGCTCAGGTCCTGCCTGCCTGATGGCTTCGCCAAACCATTTATCAAACTGCAACTTTACTATTTCAGGATCAAACTTATCACACTCCAAACCTAATCCGGAGGCAGCCGTATAATTGGTATGCCCGTTGGATGTATGGCCAATTCGAAGAATGGTCCAACTCCCTTCAGGAACTTCCCAATCTAAAACTCCATTTGTATCAAAGTTAGCGGTTAAATCAATAATTCGATCATCTGGTATACAAAGATTATTCGGAAGCTGTTGATCAGGAGTGCGGTTACTTACCCGCCAAACCTCCCCGGTTTTGCCTTCATACTGGTGTATCCTGGGCGAACCAAAAAGTTCAAGTCGTGCTATTTTCAAACGGGGAGCCCATTTTGCTGCATCCAGGTCTTCAGAGCCCGGCTCAGAACCTTCACTAGTCCATGAAAAGCGAAAATACCTGGCCGTAGTTTCAGGTATAGAGTGCGTTACATCAGCATCCCCATCCTGCCAGCCATGGCGTGGCGCATCCAGTTGTGCAACACAATGAAAATTAATGCCGTCATCACTGGCTTCTACTAAAAAGCGATGAGACTGGTAGTTGTTCCCATCAATACTGGTAACAATAGACCTGCAGGTAAACGGTTCATTAAATTCGTATTGTATCCAGCATGGGTCCCAGGTCTTAAGTCGTTCTGTATTCTTTTCATCAACGAGAAACGAGGCATCCATTCCTTCGATGCTGGTGGTAATTTTCGGTTTAGCTGTCCTGGTATTTTTTTCTGATCCCTTAATTGTTGGAAATGCATAAACAGCAATGTCCTTATAATATCCTTCAAATGATTCCGGTTGAGGCAGGCTGTCTTTAAAATGTTGGTTACCTTTTACATACGTTTCTGTCCATACAACCTTTTGCATCGACATTTCAGGAGTGATCCACGGCCCTCCTGCAAGGGCAAATCCATCACTGGGAAACATGCCAATTTTCAATCCTAAACGATCCGCTTCCTGCATAGCAAAAGTGAGCATGTCGCAAAATTCGGGAGTAAGAGTTTTTGTAACAGGTTCGTACAGAGGTGGATCCGTGGCCGGTTTTATCGTACAGATATATGCACCACCTATACCCGCTTCTTTCATAGCCTCCAGGTCAGCAGTTATTCCTTCCTTCGAAAAGGCTTCATGCATCCAGTACCAGAACACCCAGGGTTTGGCAAATTCGGGAGGAGACTGAAAAAGGCTTTTTAGATCAGTGGTCTTTTGTTGACAACCAAGTAAAAAGAATAATAAGATAAGCAGTATCGAATATAGTAATTTTTGTTTATTCTTCATCGCAATTCACAATACTAAACCTGTCAGGTTTTGAAAACCTGACAGGTTTCTATTTTAATATTTAATTTTTTTCACAAATTCTGTAATTTCCTTTTCATCAAGATTTACAGGAACTAAATAATAACTATACCTGTATGGCTTTGCCGGTATCTGGTATTTTTCCAATGGCGCAGCCACATCACTCCAGCTATCATTACCACCTACTCCCATCTGAACCAGATCAATATTGAGTGTAATAAAACCTGCATCTTTTAATTCATTTGTGTGTTTTGCCTCGTTTATATTTGCTTCAGTGTAAGGCCATGCACTCATACTTAGCAAACTATCAGCAACAATTAAAATACCTTTATTTTCCTTGTTGGATAAAAACATCCAGCGTACATCAGTCCGGTTCCCATTTTCCTGAGGCATCACATAGGGCTCCATAAATTCTTCGATTGTTTGTTTATAAATGCCTGCATCAAATCCATAGCGACGATCAATGTAATTTTCCTGCAATCCCCGGCCATACCACCGTATTTGGTCATAATCCCTCCTGATTCCGCATTGCATCCCCACTTTAGGAATATTAGGTAATGTATCAGCCGGATTTAAATTATATTCCATTTTCACCACGCCGTTACCATTAATTGTGTACAATACATTTAATTTCGTTGATTTTTCAATAAGTGTATAATTTACACTTATTTGAATTTCTCCTTTATTTATGCCTGTTGCATCCATTTCTTCAACCATAAGCTTAGCTTCGTACCAGGGTTTTAGCTTTTTATGCGGCTTCCATCCTTTTTTGTCATTATCCGTGAGCGGACGTGTAAAATGAGGTAATAATGGCGCAAAAATCTGTTCCTCATTATTTGTTTTATAGGAATACAGACTTCCATTGTTTTTATTAAAGGATACACTAAACCCATTACCTAAAATCACCCAGGTTGAGTCAGCTTCGCTCATTTTCAAATCCCGATAAACCTTAGAATTACTATTGACTTGTGGAAGTTCCGATAATGTAAATTGATTGAATGACACAACATATCCTTTTGGTGCCCACGGTTTATCTTCCGGCAAAGTAAATCTGATGTTTGCCAGGTATTCACAATCCTTTTTCTGTACAGGAATGTATTCAAGGATGCTAAATACCTTACTTTCACCTGCAGAAAGGGTGATATGAGGTAATGCATAGGTCTCAATTATTTTCCCATCTTTCACTATTTCAAGCGTTACATCATAATATTCAAGAGGGATGACTGCATGACGATTATATATCCTTATAAAACCCTTTGGGGTATTTACTAGTTCGCATTCAACAGGTTGATACACTCTTTTGCATTCATACATAGCTGCTTTTGGCCTGCCATCCGAAGCTACAATACCGTTTATGCAGAAATTTCCATGATGTATCTTTTCGCCAAAATCTCCACCATAGGCATAAAATTCAACCCCATTTGAATCTGTCTTTAATAAACCCTGATCTTTAAAGTCCCATATGCAACCTCCTATCAACCTGGGTTTTGAACGAAATTCATCCCAGAACTCTTTCATATTCCCGGTTGAATTCCCCATGGAATGGGCATATTCAACAAAAAGAATGGGACGGTTATCCGTTTTCTGACTTAAAAGCAAATCCGGTGTAAAAATTCCCGGATAAAAACGGCTGACAATATCAACATAATATTGATCTACCGGCACACCTATCCGGTGTGAATGGTCTTTTGGATAATTGGGGTCTGAGGGATCAATATATCCTTCCACCCTGGGATTGCCCTGGGCCGGTTCATAATGAACAGGCCTTGTGATGTCAAAATCATGTATCCACTCTGCCATGGCAGCATGGTTGGGGCCTCTGCCGGCTTCATTCCCCAGGCTCCAGATTATAACACCGGGATGGTTTTTATCCCGTTCTACCATTCGTATTGACCGTTCCATAAAGGCATGATTCCACATAGGATCATTACTTAATTTTCCTCCCAAACCATGTGTTTCAAGGTTCGCCTCATCAATAACCAGTATTCCGTATTCATCACATAAGTCATAAAAATACGGATCGTTAGGATAATGGCTGGTACGAATACAATTAAAATTAAATTGTTTAATGGTTTTTACATCCTTTAAAATATCTTCTCTGGAAAGTGCCTTACCTTTTATTGGATCATGATCGTGGCGGTTTACTCCATACAGATAGGTTACCTTTCCATTTATCAATAATTTGCTATCTTCCTTTGAGAATTCAATGCTCCGAAAACCTGCCTTACAACTTTTAGCTTCCAACAAGTTTCCCAAAGAATCTTCCAGTGAAACCACCAGTGTATAAAGGTTGGGGGTTTCATCGCTCCATTTCAGGGGATCTTTGATTGTAGCTTCAAATAATCCAAACTTAGGAGCATCCAGGCGGGGATAAATTTCATTTATGATCGATTCCGCTGTGCGTTCCAAGGGTTTGGCAAAGACAGGCTTTTCATTTTTATCATACAATTGTACTTTTACAATATATCCTTTGATTGTATCACCGGTATAATTATCAAGCCTGGGTCGAACGCTTAGTACGGCATCTTTGTACTCTTTATCCAGTTTGGCCTGCCAATGGAAATCGGCAATACGGAGCTTTGGTTCAGCCAGGAGCATCACTTCCCTCTGAATACCACTCATACGCCAATGATCCTGATCCTCGAGATATGATCCGTCACTCCAGCGGATTACCTGTACTGACAGGATGTTTTCACCTTCAACCAGATAGGGTGTTACATTGAATTCTGAAGGCAGGAAGCTATCCTCTGCATATCCCAGAAATTTGCCATTTACCCAGACTTTATAAGCAGAGCTTACACCTCCAAAATGCAGGGTAATATTCATGTTTTTCCACTCCTTAGGTATATTGAAAGACTTCTGGTAAGAACCTACTGCATTATAGTCTTTGGGCACCCAGGGCGGGTTAACCGGTCGGAATGGGTAAACAGCACTGGCATATATGGGAATGTCATAACCCTTCATTTCCCAGTTAGAAGGGACCTCAATCTTATCCCAGCCTTTTACGCGTGATTTATAAAAATCTTTGGGAGCATCGGCAGGTTTAATGGCAAAATAAAAATCCCAGTCGCCATTCAACATCATTACTCTTTTTGATTTTTCCCTGTTACAGGAAACCGCATCCTCAATTGATGCAAAAGAATAAGAAGTGCTACGAGCACGATCGCGATTAATACCACAAACCTGAGGATCTTCCCATGGCTCAGTATTGTATATGCCTGGCTTTTCAGCTATTCCGGCAGGTTCGCCAGTTACGGTCTGGGCCCTTGAATGTATACCATAAAGCAGAATGGCAATAAATAATAGTACTTGTGCTCTTTTATGCATTTTACTTCGTTTGTATGATTATTTCCTGCCCTTCCAATCCCTCAGAAGCAGCTTTCATAACAATTTTCCCTTTTGATTTTTGAGATTGAATTATCGCCAGGCATAGACCATTATAGGCCTTTCGAAAGTCTGCCTTAAAAGGTTCATGACTGGCCTGGTATCCGTTATCCACTCCTGCAATAAAACCGGGACCTGATATTTCAAAATTTACCAGATTATTAGCACCAGGCACCAATGTGCCCTCTTTATCCTGTATACGAACTGTTACAAAAGAAAGGTCTTTGCCATCAGCATTTAGGATTTTTCGGTCAGGTATAAGTTCAATTTTAGCAGGTTCTCCAGCCGTTTTTATTTCTTTTAAAAGAACCATTTCATCATTTTTCAACGAAACTGCCTGCAAAGTTCCGGGGACATAAGGCACCCTCCACCTCACATGAAATTCATCTTCTCCCTTGCTTTTCCTGCCTAAAGATTCTTCATTCAGGTATAATTCAACTTCATCCGCATCATTATAATATACCCATACGTCAATTGTATCCCCTTCATTCCAGTTCCAATGCGGAAAAATATGTAATACCGGCTTATCCGTCCATTCACTCTGATACATATAGTAGGCATCCTTAGGAAATCCGGCAAGATCAATTATTCCGTAATAGGAACTTCTGGCAGGCCAATTGTAGGGTACAGGCTCTCCCAGAAAATCGAAACCTGACCATACAAATACACCGGGGACAAAATCAAGTTTTTTAATAACCTTCCAGGTTTGCTCATGAGTAGAACCCCAATAGGCACATACCTGATCGTAAGCAGAAACGGTATAATCAGCATTGGTGTCAAAAGGAGCATTATAGGCAGGTGGCCATTTTCTTAAACTATCAGACGGCATATCGTAATGTCCACGGCTTGCTAGGGCAGACATATTTTCTGAGGCAATCATGACCTCATCAGGAAACGTTTCTGGAAAATGCTCGTAGGCTTCCTGCTTATAGTTAAATCCAAGAATATCCAAGGCATGGGATTGGTAGATATAGTTTTTTTCAGGAGCATTCTCAGTAAGCGCGCAAGTAACAGGCCGCGTGGGATCCAGTTCTTTTACAATATCCACTAATTCACGGGCAATGGTCGTACCTGTGCTGTCAAATTGTTCCCTGATTTCATTCCCTATACTCCACATGATCACGGATGGGTGATTACGGTCACGAAGGATAAAATCAGCCAGATCCCTTTCATGCCAATCATCCCAGTTTCTGGAATAATCCTGTTTCATCTTTTTTTTCTTCCAACAGTCAAATGCCTCGTCCATGACCAGAAAGCCCATTTTGTCACATAAATCAAGTAACTCGGGAGCAGGTGGATTATGTGCGGTGCGAATGGCATTGCAACCCATATCTTTTAAAATTTCAAGCTGGCGCTCGATGGCTCTTTTATTGACTGCAGAACCCAATGCTCCCAGGTCGTGATGATTGTTAACTCCTAAAATCTTTAAAGGTCTTCCATTTAAATAAAATCCGGTTTCAATATCAAATTCAAAATACCTGATTCCAAATTTTGTTTCGTAACTATCAATTAGCTGGTCACTCATTCGTATCTCTGTCACTGCCTTGTACAGGTAAGGATTATCTATTGACCAAAGTATGGGATCTTCAATTTGAATTTCCCTGCTGTAGTTCACATAATCCTCATTTATTGCCATTTCATCGTTCGTTGTCTCCGATACCTTTTTGCCTGATGCATTGTAAATTTTAGTCTTCACAGATATTTCAGTAAGGCTGTCGGTATTATTCCTTATTGTCAAAGCAAGTTTTAATCTTGCCAAATCCTCACTGATTTGAGATGTTGAGATAAACGTCCCCCATTGGTCAATATGGACATTCCCCGTAATAACCAGGTGAACATTCCTATATATTCCTGAACCTGTGTACCAACGCGAATTAGGTTGCAGTGAATTATCCACGCGAACAACCAGCTGATTAGGTTGATTAAAAATAACATAAGGTGTCAGGTCATATCGAAAAGATATATAACCGTTTGGCCTCAATCCCAGATAATGACCATTGATCCAGACTTCGCTATTTCTATAAACTCCATCGAAATCAACATAAATGGTTTTATCCATTGTATTTTCCGGAAGAGTAAAGGTTTTTCTATACCATCCAATTCCTGTAGGTAAGGCGCCACCGGCAATGGTTGAAGGATTGTATTTGTTGAAGGGTCCTTCAATACTCCAGTCATGAGGGAGGTTAAGAATTCTTTCGGCCTGAATTTCAGGAGATGTCAATGCTGTACTATCATCACCGGGGAAGAATTCCCAGTTGGCATTAAAATCTTCAATGGCTCGGGGTGATTGTTCGGAGCAGGAGGATAATAATACAAAGACTATAAATATTGCAGTCCCTATGAGGGTTTTTGATTGTTTTTTTGTGGTTTTTAATAATGTCATTTTTTTATAAATGAAGTCATCTTAAAGATGACTGGGGTTTTCGTTTTTAAATATAATTACCACCACACTAAAGCGTAGTGCTAGATTTATCTTCTATTTTACACCTAGCTGAAGCTAGGTGATTAGTCACATAAGGATAATTGAAATAGCATCATGCTTCAGCATGGTGTTATTAGTTTTATTCATCTCCTTATATCCAGTCCGCTTTTAGCGGACTTCTAATCATCAAATATACCATATTCTTTCTTCCATTTTTCATATTCCTCTGAGAAAGAATGCTTTTTATGATGTTCTAGTTGATTTTTAATATATTTTTTCACTATTTCAAGTTGGGAGGCACTAACAGAATAAGCACCAAATCCTCTCTGCCAGCTAAACCTTTCGTCCAGCAATTTTTGATTGTTCATCCAATGAGATGATTCACCTTTTACAAGTTGCATAAAATCTGCCAATGCAATGTTTGTCGGCAGATCAATAAGCGCATGTATGTGTTCAGGCTGGATGTTAATCACCTCAAAAGGTATTTTAATTTCTTTACAGGCATGGTCAATTAAATGCTGAAATAAACTTCGTCCTGCATCTCCAAACAGGCATTGATTTCTGCATTTTGTTGTCCAGACCAGGTGAACCCATATTTTTGAATGTGTATGGAGCATATTTAATTTTTGTTTTAATTCACCATGCTGAAGTATGGTGCTAGTTCAATATAATCCCTGACACCTGACTGAAGCCAGGTGATTAGTTTGTTTTAGTTTTGAGGAGCTTCCTTCTTTTTAAACTCAATCTTGCTTTTACCCAAATCCTTCGATGTTGCCAGGGCAATACCCCTGTCCTGGTCTCTGTTTACAGCGCAATAGAAATGATATACCACACCATTGTATTTTACCACACAGGATTTGTGCGCAAACCAGTTGTCATAAGGTTCGGATGGGGCAATCAGGTCTTCGCCTTCCCATTCTGTCCAATTAACCAGATCATAAGAGCAGGCAAAACGGTTAAATGCATCAGCATCCTTGCGTGTTGGCCAGAAGGCACCAAAATAGAACATAACCCACACATCATCAATTTTTTGCACTACAGCATCCCCTGATATCCCTTTGTGATGATTGATCAATGGCTCTTTGCCAAAGCGTTTCCAATGTATCATATCGTCTGATACGCATAAGCCAATCCTTTCAGCTCCACGCTTTGGATTAAGACTATCTCCCCTTGCATTATAAAACATTACAAATGGATATCCGGTTGTTTTGCTTTCATCCAAAAGTACCCAGGTTTTATAGATGGTATTGTTTTCCCACCATCGCGCATCGCTATCTGTAGCCATAAAAATGGGTTTCTCTAATCTGTCCCATAAATGCGGTGTTGCCGGATCTTTATCCGTATATGCAATGCCTGCAGAAAGCAATCCATGCTCGTAACCGGTTGAACTACCTCCGAAATAAGACATCCAGTATTTTCCATCATATTTATTCAATTCATAACTTCCTCCCCATGTCGGATCCTGCAATCCCGGATAACCAGCCTTTTGGTCATCATCCCAATCTGTACTATCTGTAAATGCCATTATCTTACCTAAAATTTCCCAATCCAGCAAATTGTCACTTTTAGCCAGCCATGTTTCATATCCCCGGCCATCAAAAATAAAATAGGTCATATACCATTTATCATCCTTGCGGAATATGGTTGGACAGTCAATCATTTTAGTTTTGTCTTCAGGGGCCAAAACCAGGCCATATTTACAGGGTGTTTTTATTTCGTTGTAGATTTTCTGCATTACGCTGTCGGGTACTCTTTCTCTACAGGTTTGTGCTTCTAAATTAAAACAAAGACAAACCATGGCAAAAACAAATAGACCTAATATCTTTTTCATCAATTTTGTACTATTTTAAAGTTAAATAATAATTTTTTTGATACCTGATACCATTTTTTAACAACCATTTAAGCTAATAAAATTATAGTAATTCATTATTATTTCACGCAAAGAGCGCAAAGCTATCACAAAAAACGCAAAAATTTTATTATCATATATTTGCGATCTAATATATAACTTAATTCTAAGTGGTTCATAATTAGAGTTTTTAAGCACTATTTTTAAATTGTCTAAGTTGGTCTTCTAAATATTTAATCCATTTTTGTTTCCACTTTTCCTGGTCTAAATTTATAATGTTTTTATTAAAAGGTTGTTGTTCTTTTATAATTGTGTAAATTATTCTGGATAATTTATGAGCAGTTGCAACAACGCCTCCCTTTTTCCCAAGTCTTGACTTCATTTTTCTTGCATAATCCCCAATCGGCGTTTTGCTTTTTGATAAAGTACTAGCAGCCATACGTAACGATTGCCCTGCTTTTTTTTTTCTTTTGCATTTTACTGCTTATTATTTTGCCACTTGTAATTTTTGTATTAGGAGCTAAATTAAGCCATGCTGCAAAATGTTTTCTACTATTCCATTTATTCATATCTGTCCCAATTTCTGAAATTACTTCTAATGCTGTAACATCACTAATCCCATCTATTTCGCATAAATCAACACAGACTATTGCTTTCAAAAAGGGCCTGGCATTAAAACTTAATTGATTTTTCTTAGGCTTTTTTTTTACCTGTCCAAGTTCTGTAATATCCCCTTGAAGTACGACCGCAGCTTGTTCTAATAGTTTACTTTCTATAACTACTTCACATGCTTTTATTTGTGACCTATAAAACGTATACCCATCGTAAGCTTGTTGGAGCATAAATATATATTCTTCCCTCCATATCCCTTTTAATGATTTTTTAATTTCTTCATCACTTGCCTTTATTCTGGGGTCCTTCAGTTTAATTATTTTATCAGGACTTCGCTCACCGTTTAAAATAGCTTCAACCATTTGTATGCCTGTTTTACCTAAAATATCGCTTATTACTGTATGTAGCTTAATATTCATTAACTCTAATGCCTTTTGCATACGCCGAACGCAATCTGACCCAATGTTTATAAGATTTTTACGCTGACGCACATACGTCCTTAATTTCCTGATTTCTTCATCGGGTTGAAATCCTTTCTGCAAAAGCCCACAACTATGCAATTTCTGTAACCAGATAGCATCAGTATCATCTTTCTTCCTACCTGTAACATTTTTTACATGTTTTGCATTTACCAGGTATGGTTCTATTCCTGCTTCTTCAAGCATTAAATAAAGATTGAGCCAATAAATGCCGGTACTCTCCATTGCTACAGTTGTGACCCCTTCTGATACTAACCAAGCAACCAGTTTTTCTAAATCTTCCGTAAATGAAAGGTACTCTCTAACTTCATGGCCACCTTTACCATTATTTATTGCTACATCATGTTTGGTGTCTCCAATATCAATACCTGCAGCTGAATAATTGAATACTGGCAATCCCTGAGTAAATTTTTTCTTCAATTCTGTCATTTTGTAAGAATTTTTATTTGAAAGGGTGCTGCTTTCTATGTTTGATCTACTATACGGTGTCTCAATTGAGCATCCTTATGAAATTTCAAGAAGCACCCTAGTGTCATGTCAGATATGAACTTGCTATAAATTCATCCGATGACTCTGAGATCAATTGCAAATATAAAGAAACAACTAAAAAGTC